>CAZADU010000787.1:0-8401 GCA_964483945.1 uncultured bacterium | reverse complement strand
GCGGCCCGAGGGATAGAACGCAACCTGGTTCCACGACAGCAGCAGCAGGTTGGGCGTGCGATGGGGCGACGGTGGCCATCAAGAGCGCCAGACTGGCAGTGGCGAACCACCGGCCCGTGGCGGCGGATTGCTGCGGCATGGGGAACCTCGGGGAGGTGGCCGGGTTCAGCGCTTGGCGGGAGGAGGCGTGGTGCTGACCGTCGGGATCGGCTGCAGGTATTGCTCGGAGATCGGCCGGAGCGCGCGGGCCACCGGGTGCAGGTCCTGCTCCGGATCGGCCCACGGCGAGCGGCGGAAGAACCAGTCGGAGCGCGCGTAGGCGTCCTTCGCGAACGACGTGTCGGCGGCGACCTTGGCGCGGAACTCGGCCGCGAGCTTCGGGTCGCGGCTCATCATCGCCCGCGCCATGGGCTCCACCACGTAAGGCTCGCCGTACTCCTTGCGCTGGAAGATGGTCGAGAAGAAGCCCCAGGCGAGGAACCCGTCCGGCGCCTGTGCTTCGAGCAATGAGACGGCGAGCAGCCCGCCGCGCTGGTCGAGCGGTACCCACTGGTCGCCGGCGCGGTAGGTGCGAAGCTGGCGCTCGGTACGGGTCGCGATCACGCGCACGTTCTGGCGGCCCTCGAACGGTTCGGGTGCCAACGTGCGGTCGGTGACACGCGTCATCTCGACCGTATCGGCCCACGCTCGCTGGATCGTGCGCGTGCGAATACCGTGCAGCGCGAGTCGCTCCAGCACCGCTGTCCATTCCTGCGGGATCACGTAGCCGCCCGCCGGCTGGCGCACACTGAGCGTCGGCAGCATCTCGCGATACATCTGCACCGTGGTATCCCACGGCGTGGCCGCATAGCGCGGCACCCGCGCGCCCGTGATGTCGCTCTGTTCCCACTGCGTCTTCACCCCGCGCCACGCGAACGGCACGCCGCGGTCACTCACCGACGAGGCCAGCACGACCATGCGCTTACTGGCCTCGGTGCTGCGCGCGCGTGCCACCACCTCGGCCTCGGTCTCGCGTACGGCGGAGGTGAGCGCGCGCGGACGCGCGTGCAGTTCCTCGAGCAGAGACAACATGAGGTCGTAGGTGGCCTTCACGCGCGAACCGTAGGGCTTGAGCATGTGCGTCTCGACCAGCAAGGCCGGGCGTGCCTGTGCGGGGGCGTAGCCGCTCGAGAACCGCTGCGGGCTGTTGCCGTACTGGATGCCGCCCCGCGGGTCATTGCCCTCGCGGAACTCCACGTAAGGGGCCACGACGTGCCCCTTGGCGGTGAGCGACGCCACGACGCGCTTCTCGACCGCCTCGGCGCACCAGCGGTCAAGCGGACCCGGCATCCCAGCACCGTGATTCGTGGAATAGGTGATGTCGAAGCGGTAGTCCGCACCGTCGGTGGTGTGGTTGTCCACGAGCAGGTCCGGCCACCACTGGGTGAAGATGTTGCCGATCAGTGCCCGCATCTCGGGTGAATCGAGCTTGGTGTAGTCACGGTTCAAGTTGAGCCCGAGGGGCGTGTGCCGCCAGCCCATCTCGTCGGGACCGTTCTGGTTCATGCGGTGGTAACGGCTCCTTCGCTCGTGCGCGTCCACCGAGAGCATCGGCACCACCAGCACGATGACCGAGTCGAGCAGCTCCGGGTGCTTGTGAAGCACGGTGAGATCGCGCAGCAGCATGAGCGAGGCGTCCTTGCCCTCGATCTCGCCGGAGTGGATGCCGTTCTGGATGAGCACGATGGGCTTGCCCAGCGCTCGCGCCCCCGCGGCGTTGAACACGCGGTCCTTGGAGACGATGAGCAGCGGCATCTCGCGGCCCTGGCCGGAGCGGCCGAACATCTCGAGCTTGACCCAGCGCGAGCCCGCCTCGAGCTGTCGGCAGAAGCGGATGGTTTCGTCGTAGTCGGAGGTCTGCTTCCAGCGAGTGCGCTCGGCGCGCGTGAGCCAGATGCGTGGGATGCTCTCGTCCACGGGCGGATCGGGCGTGAGCTGCGCGGAGCCACTGTTCAAGACGGCCTTGACGGTCGAGTCGGGTGTCCAAGGCGCGGGGCGCGTGAGGCGCAGGCCCTGGGCGTGGGCAGTGGCGGAGATCGCGACGGCGAAGCACAGCGTGGCGCAGCCGAGGTGCGCCAGCCGGCGGGTCGGGAAGGGTCGGGCCATGGCCGGGGAGCGTAGCACAGCGAGTGCGGTCCACCGCCAGCGTTGCGCTTCCTCTGTGCCGCGTGTCCACGGTCCGGAAGTGGCGCCGGGGCTCGCACGCGATGCGGTGCCCTCCACCGGGTGTTAGGTTCATCGGCCCGCGACCCGTCGCCTCGCGCAGCCTCGGGCGAGCCCCCTCACCGCCGGACCCCGATGCCCCTGCTCAGCTTGAATAACGTCCGCCTCACGTTCGTGCCGCCGGCATTGCTGGATGGCGTGAACCTGCAGATCGAGCCCGGCGAGCGCATCGGGCTTCTCGGCCGCAACGGTGCGGGCAAGTCCACGCTGCTGCGTGTTCTCGAGGGCACGCTGTCACCCGACTCGGGCGAGGTGGTTCGCCAGCCGGGCCTGCGCGTGGCCGGCTTGCAGCAGGACGTGCCTGCGGGGCTGACCGGCACGGTGCTCGCGTTCCTGCACCATGCCTGCGGCGTGACCAAGCACGACAAGGCGTGGGAGGTGGAAACACGGATCGACCGGGCGGCGGACGACCTGGGACTCACGCTGGATGCCGCGGTCGACACGTTGTCTGCGGGTTCCAAGCGCCGTGTGCTGCTGGCCGCAGCCCTCGTGCGCGCGCCCGAGTTGCTGCTGCTCGACGAGCCCACCAACCACCTCGACATCGACGCCATCCGCCACCTCGAGGACACGCTCCAGCGCGCGCGCGGCACGGTCGTTTTCGTCACGCACGACCGCCGCTTCCTGCGCAACGTCGCCACGCGCATCATCGACCTGGATCGCGGCCAGTTGCGCAGCTACCGCACGGACTACGACCGCTACCTCCAGACGCGCGAGGACGAGCTGCGCGTCGAAGCCGAACAGGCCGCACTGTTCGACAAGAAGCTCGCACTGGAGGAAGCCTGGCTGCGGCGCGGCATCAAGGCGCGCCGCACGCGCAACGAGGGCCGGGTGCGCATGCTCGAGTCGCTCCGCGACGAGCGTCGCGCACGGCGCGAGGACCCCGGTGCAGTGCGCGCCGAGATGACCGACGCCGCGCGCTCGGGCCGGGCGGTGCTGCGCTGCGAGAATGTGGGGTTCGACTACGAAGGAACACCGGTCGTGCACGGCCTCACGCTCCGGATCGTGCGCGGCGACCGCATCGGCATCCTGGGGCCCAACGGCTGCGGCAAGACGACGCTGATCGGACTGCTGCTCGGGCGGTTGGCACCGCGCGAGGGCACGGTCACCCCGGGCACGCGTCTCGAGGTGGCGCACTTCGAGCAGTTGCACGAGGCGCTCGACGAGAACCGCAGCGTGCTCGACAACATGGCCGAGGGGCGCGAGATGATCCCTGTGGGCGGGGGCGAGCGGCACGTCGTGGGCTACCTGCGCGACTTCCTGTTCAGCGCCGACCAGATCCAGGGCCCGGTCCGCAAGCTCTCGGGCGGAGAGCGGCGGCGGCTGCAGCTGGCGAAGATCCTGTCCAAGCCCTGCAACCTGCTCGTACTGGACGAACCCACCAACGACTTGGACCTCGAGACACTCGATCTGCTCGAGGATCTGTTGCTCGAGTTCCAAGGCACGCTGCTGGTGGTCTCGCACGACCGCGAGTTCCTGGACCACGTGGTCACCTCGACGCTCGTGTCGGAGGGCCGCGGTGTGTGGCGCGAGTACGCGGGCGGCTACGAGGACTGGCTGCGGCAGCGGACGCCGGACGCGCCCCCGCCCGAGGCGAAGCCGTCCCGTCCCGCGCCGGTTGCGCGCGCCGCGACCGGCCCCCGGCGCGCCTCGTTCAAGGAGAAGCGAGAGTTGGCCGAGCTGCCGGCCGCGATCGAGCGACTCGAAGGGGAGAAGCAGGAGCTGTTCGACCGCATGGCCACCACCGCGTTCTACACCACGAGTGGTGAGGAGGTCACGCGCGCGAAGGGGCGACTGGCCGCGCTCGATGCCGAACTCGAACACGCGTACGCACGCTGGCTCGAGCTGGAGTCTCTCGCGGGCGAGTGAGCCCGGGCGAGGCGCGTGCGCCCCGCCCGATCCCGACAGCCGAAGCGGCCGGCTAGCTGGTCACGACGGCGATGGCCGGCTTTCGCGCGCGCACCTTCCGCGGCACGCGGTTCCAGCTGCCGCCCGCCAGTGCGACCAGCAGCGCCTTTTGCAAATGCAGCCGGTTCTCGGCCTGCTCCACCACCACGCTCTGCGGGCCGTCGATGACCGAGTCGGTCACCTCCTCACCGCGGTGGGCGGGCAGGCAGTGCATGAACACGGCGTCGGGGCTGGCGGCGGCCATCATGCGGTCGTCCACGCTGTAGCCGCTGAACGCGATGCGCCGCCACTCGGACTCTTCTTCCTGGCCCATGCTCGTCCACGTGTCGGTGTAGACCATGTCGGCGCCGCGCACGGCCTCGTAGGGGTCGCGCACGCGCTTCACGCCGCCCTTGGAGCGGATCTCGGCGTCCAGGTAAAGGCCCGCGTCAGGCTCGAACCCATCGGGTACCGCCACACGCAGCTGGAAGCCAAACAGCGTGCTGGCCTCGAGCCACGAGTGCAGCACGTTGTTGCCGTCGCCCACCCACGCGATCGTGAGCGAGTCCAGGTCGCGGCCCGCACGCCACAGCGTGTAGAGGTCGGCGAGGATCTGGCAGGGATGCGAGTGGTCGGTGAGCGCGTTGATGACCGGGATGGTGGCGTGCTGGGCCAGCCGTTGCACGAGCCGGTGCGAGAACGTGCGCACCACGATCACGTCCACCATGCCCGACAGCACGTGGGCCACGTCCTCGATGGTCTCGCGGCCGGTCTCGGACACTTCGACCACGCCCAGATCCACCGCGTCTCCGCCCAGTTCGTGCATGCCCACGGTGAACGACACGCGCGTGCGCAGCGACGGCTTGTGGAACACGAGTGCGGCGGTCTTGCCCGCGAGCGGTCGCGGTGCGCGCGGGGTGCCGCGCACGGCACGCAACCGGTCGGCCTCGGTGAACAGCTCCAGCACGAACGCGCGGTCCAATCCCGCGAGGTCCACCAGATGCTCGGGCGCTCCGGCCACTTCGTGTCCCTCCTTCACGGGCGTCTTCATGAGATCACCGGCAACGACGGGTCATCCGACACCGCCGCCGCGGGCATGGGCAGCATATACGAACGGGCCTGCTTGGCCGCCTCGTCGGACGCGCCGGGCACGAGGTCGAGCGTCATGGCGACCTCGTCGCAGGCGTGACGCTTGGGGCAGCGTACGCAATCGGTCCACACCTTGCGTGGTAACGACTCGCGCTCGCGCGCGTTGAAGCCGCAGCGCTGGAAGAATCCCACCTCGCGCGTGAGCGCGATCACCCGCGGCAGACCCAGCGCGCGCGCGTCGGCCACCACGGCCTCGACCAGCGAGCCACCCAGGCCCTGGCCGTGCGCGGCGGGGCGCACGGCGAGCGAACGCACCTCGCCGAGGTCGCGCCACAACAGTCGCAGTGCGGCACAGGCGACGATCGCCCCGGCGACACCCTCGCTGGCCACGCGCTCCACGACGTGGAACTCGCGCACACATTGGTAGAGTTCCGAGACCGGCCGCGGCAGCAGCACGCCGTCGACGACGTAGGGCGCCATCACGCCGGCGATGCCGGGCACGTCGGCGACCCGGGCGCGGCGCAGCCACAGGCCCTCGGCGACTTGCCGGCCAGCCTCGGCCGGGCCCTCCCGTGGTGCAGTCGTGGGCAGCGGCACCGGACCGGTCGCCACTCGCGCGGCGTCACGCCCGATGGTGTCGTCAGCCGACGGCAGGTCGGCGTCGTCGCCGGGCCCGAGCCCCAAGCGCGCCTCGGCGATCGCCAGTTGGTGCGCGGTCGAGCCCGCGCCGGGCGTGTGAGTGCGGCGCGCGATCGCGGAATCGAACGACAGAGCTGCCAGTTGCGCATCGGTGAAGTGCGGCGACAGCTCCAGGCGTGCGGTCAGCGGGAGTGCTGTGGGCTCGCACGCGGCCAGCTCGGCGGCGGCCCACAGCGCGCCCACGGCGCGATGCGCGTCGCGAAACGCCATGCCCTCGGCCACGAGCGCGTCGGCCAGTTCCACCGCGAGCAGGTCGGCGGTGAGCGATGCAGCGATGCGTTCGCGCTGCGGCACGAGTGCGTCGATGGCCGGCGGGAGTGCCAACAACAGCAGTTCGAGCGTGTCGGCGGTATCGAACACCGCCTCTTTATCTTCCTGCAGGTCCTTCTGGTACGAGCTCGGAAGCCCCTTCAGCAGGATGGACAGCCGCTGTGCGTTGGCGAGCAGCCGCGCGCTTTTTCCCCGCGCCAGCTCGAACAGGTCGGGGTTGCGCTTCTGCGGCAGCAGGCTCGATCCGGTCGAGAACCCGTCGGGTGCCACGAACCAGCCGAAGCCTGGCGAGCAGAACAGCACCAGGTCCTCGGCGAGGCGCGACAAGTGCAGGCCCAGCAGGGCCGCGGCGTTCAAGTACTGCACGGCGAAGTCGCGGTCGCCCACAGCATCCAGCGAGTTGATCGCCACGCGCGAGAACCCGAGCCGGGTGGCGAGCGAGGCGCGGTCGTACTTGAGCGGCGTGCCCGCCACCGCACCCGAGCCCAGCGGCAAGCGGTCGGCCGCCTCGCGTGATTCGGCCAGCCGCTCCTCGTCGCGAGCGAACGCTTCGACGTGCGCCAGCCACCAGTGCGCCAGCCGGATCGGCTGCGCCGCTTGTAGATGTGTGTACGAGGCGCACTTGAGGTCGCCGGACTCGCGCGCCTGTGTGACCAACGCGCGCTCCAGTTCACGAACGCCTTCGACGGCGGTGTCGCACAGCCGCATGACGTACATGCGGAACAGCGTCGCCACCTGGTCGTTACGCGACCGGCCCGTGTGCAGCCGGAGTGCGGCGTCGCCGCAGCGCTCGGCGAGTGCCGCCTCGACTGCCGAGTGCACGTCCTCGCCGGAGAGCTTGGCGCGCCCGCCGCCGAGGTCGGCCTCGAGCCCGTCGCACGCGCTCACCAGCGCGTCTCGTTCGGCCTCGCTCATCACGCCGCACTCGGCAAGCGTGGCGGCGTAGGCGCGCGACAGCGCCAGCTCCTCACCGATCAGGCGCCCGTCCACGGGCAGCGAGTCGTTGAGCCGCTGCGCGCGCGGGTCGAGCGCGACCGCGAGACGGCCCTGCCAGACGGCTTCGCGCTTGGTCATGGGATGTTCGTGGCCTCCGGCCACGGCCGGCAAGCGACGCTCATGGCAGGCACCACCCGCGTGAGCCGCCAAGGACACGCACGAAAACAGAGCACGTCACGCATTCGCCGCCACCTCATCGTTCTTGGCTGTCACCGCGCCGCGCTGGGCGGCGGTGGCGAGCGGCAGGCCGAACAGCCGGATGAAGCCCTCGGCGTCGGACGGCCGGTAGCCGGTCATGTCGAACGATGCGAGCTGTGGGCGATACAGAGTCTGCGGGCTCGTGCGGCCCACGGCCACGGCGCGGCCCTTGTAGAGTTCCACCGTCACCTCGCCGGTGGCCACCTCGAGTGCCGTGTCCGCGAACGACTGGAGCGCGCGCCGCAGCGGCGAGAACCACAAGCCGTTATAGACCAGGTCGGCGTAGCGCGGAGCCAGCTCCAGCCGGGTGCGCAGCAGGTCGTGCGGCAGCACCAGTCGGCACAGGTCGTCGAGTGCCTCGTGCAGCACGGTGCCACCGGGTGTTCTCGACGGTGCACACGCGCGACGCCGCCGGCGCGATCACGCGCCTGGCCGAGTTGGGCGTCGAGCGCTTCCTGCTCGCGAGCGTGCTGCGCGGCGTGCTGGCGCAGCGCCTCTTGCGCCAGATCTGTCCGCACTGCAGCGTGGACGGCTTCCTGTCGCCCGCGCAGGTGGACGCGCTCGGTCTCAAGGTGCCGGTCGAGCGGCGCGAGGCGCTCTCGGCGCGCTGGGGCGAAGGCTGCCCCGAGTGCCGACACACGGGGCTCTACGGTCGGAGCGGCGTGTTCGAGATGCTCGACGTCGGCCGCCGCGTGCGCGCCTTGATCAGCGAGGGCAGCGACGCCAACGCGCTGACGCACGCCGCCCGCGTCGAGGGCATGGAGACCTTGCGCGAGGCGGCCATCCGCAAGCTCGCCGACGGTGTCACCACCTTCGAAGAGGTGGTGCGCCTCACCGCGGAGGCGATGTGAAGGCCGCCGCGCCGGACGCGACCGAGCGCGAGCTCGGCTGGCTGCTGCGTGCGGGCTACCGCGTCGTCGCCTTCGAGAGCTTCGAAGAGGAGCGCGCGCTGCGCGTGCTCGAGCGCGCCGCCGCGCAGGCCGAGCGTACGCTCTCCGTCTGG
>CAZADU010000786.1:0-2558 GCA_964483945.1 uncultured bacterium | reverse complement strand
CAGCCCACACGGCTGCGTCCGGGGCCTACACGCTCGCGAAACTGACCGCAGGCACGTATTACGTGCGGACTTTGGCGACGACGAACCTGATCAACGAAGCCTGGGACAACCACCCGTGCACGGGCGCCTGCCCGATCACCTCTGGCGATCCGATCGTGGTCGCGGCCGGTGCGACGATCACGAGCACGCATTTCGATCTCGCTGTCGGCGGCACCATCAACGGCCGTGTGACCAACGAGACCACGACCGCCCCGCTGGCGAATCTCACGGTGATCGCGTTCACGAGCGCCGGCCGCGAGGCGGGGCGCGCGCAGACGGACGCGACGGGTATCTATCGCGTGCTGGGGCTCGAGACCGGGACCTATTCCCTGCGCACGGCCAACGTGCACGGCATGATCGATGAACTGTTCGACAATTTTACCTGCGACTACCGCACCCCGTGCGCGGTCACGACCGGTACGTCGCTGGCGGTCGTCGCCGGCAGCAATGTGACGGGGATCGATCTCGCCCTGACCCCCGGTGGGACGATCACGGGGCTGGTGACCGATGCCGGCACGGGCGCGCCGATCGCCAACGCCATCGTGTCCATCTGGGATCTGAGCGGCCGGTTTGCCACCAGTGGCCAGACGGACGCGACGGGCCGCTACACCACCGCGGTGGGGCTGCCGACGGGCACGTTTGTGGCCCTAGCCGGCGCGCCGGGGTACATCCGGCAGCGCTACGCCGGCACGGCGTGCTTCCCCACCTGCGTGATCACGTCAGGGACGCCGATCGCGGTGACGTTGGGGATCGCGACCCCGAACATCCACTTCACCCTCGCGCGTGGCGGTCGGATCAGCGGCCGCATCACCGATGGCCTGTACCCGTTGCCGGGCATCGAGGTGCAGGTCTACACGGCCGATCGCACGCTCGCCACCACCGCCATCACCGATGCCGTGGGTCAGTACCTCACAGACGAGGGCCTGGCGCCGGGCCCCTACCGCCTCAAGACCCGCAACGACGTGGGTCGCGTCGATGAGGTGTACGACAACGTCGCGTGTGTGTCGGCGCTGGAATTCTGTCCTGGCGGGACGCCGATCACGATCGACACGACGGAGACCGAGACCGACAAACATTTCGCGCTCGCGGCGGGCGCGCGCATCAGCGGGCGCATCACGGATGAGGACACCGGCGCGGCGCTGCCAAATGTCGGCGTCCTCGTCTTCGACGCGAGCGGGAACCAGGTGGGCGGCGCGTCATCGGATCCGACGCTGATTCGCACGAACGCGGTCAGCGACGCCGACGGCCGCTACACGATCATGACCGGCCTGCCGAACGGGAACTACTACCTCGTCACGCTCAATGCGCTCGACTATGTCGACAAGCGCAATGACGGCGGGGTCTGCGTGCAGGCCAAGTGTGACGTGACGTTCAACAGTACCGCGGTCCCGTTGACGGGCGCGCCCATCACCACGGTGAATTTTGCGCTGCGCCGCGGCGGCGGGCTCGCGGGCGCGGTGACGGGCACGGGCGGGAAACCGCTGCCGGGTGTGCAGGTGGACGTGTGGGCGTCAACCGGGAAGTTCCTCGGGCAGGTGATCACCGATGCGGCCGGCGTCTACACACTGCAGGGTGGACTGCACCCGGGATCGTATTTCGTGCGCACAAAAAACGCGCTGGGATATGTCGATGAAGTGTTCGACAACCTGATCTGTGTGGGCTGTCCGGTGACGGGTGGGACGAAGGTGCCGGTGTCGCCAGGGGTCACGACGACCGGTGTGGATTTCAACCTCGGCGTCGGTGGTCTGGTGACGGGGACGATCTTCGACAAAACAAGGCTGGTGCCGCTGCCGCACCATCCGGTTTCGTTGCTGCAATCGGAAGCGGGCGCCGCGCGCATCGTCGCGACGACGGTGACCGACAAGGACGGCGTGTATACGGTGGGGTTGCCGAAGGGGACCTACTGGGTGCAGGCAGATGGGAAGGGCGGCTATCAGGTCACGATTTATGGGCCCCCCGGGCGCCCGCGCTATCGCCGCAGCGGGGACGGGGTGCTGGACGATGCGTGCCCGCGCGGGCTGTGCAGCCTGGACGACGGCTTCGCGATTCCCATTGACGATGGAGACGTGCAGAACCAGATCAACATTGGCGTGCCGTCGTGCGAGGGGCGGGTGCTGTCGCCGACGTCGCTGACCGGCGTGCCGGTCGGGACCCTCTATCCCACGACGCGATTTGTGCTGACGGGCGGCCCGACGCCGCATGGATTCTTTGTGAGCAGCGGGCAGTTGCCGCCGGGGCTGACGCTGAACGTCGATACCGGAGACTTGTCGGGCACACCGCTGACGGCGGGGACGACGTCATTCGAAGTGACGGGCGTGGACAACACCGGGTGTGGGGTCACGCGGGTCTACACGCCGACCTTCTGCGGGTATGGGGTGCCCTCGAGTGGCACGGTGGGGCCGGCGGCTGGGGCGGGTAGCCTTGCGGTGAATCTGGCAGCAGCCGGGTGCAGCGCCACGAACATCTCGGCCATCAGCAGCGCATCGTGGCTGACCGTGACCAGCGTGCCGCCGAGCGGC
>CAZADU010000785.1:0-2918 GCA_964483945.1 uncultured bacterium | reverse complement strand
TGTGGGAAGCGATTGTCGGGATTCGGCGGTTGCACATGTATTGAACAAATTTGCGTGTTCATGACGCACAACTGCCAGGAATTCAAGATGAGTAGCCAGAATGGCAGTATGTTCTGGGCATGACCCGCAGTTTTGGCCAATCGCAGGCGACTTTTATATGTTCAAAACCTTTGCAATCGGAGTGGTCCGCATCGCTCCGGCTTCATGCTCGCCAACGAGTTCGGCGAAAGTGGATGGTGCCGGTCGAGGATCTCGGGAGCGATCCCCATGAGGCAGCTCTCGGGCTTGAGCGAGCGCCGATCCACGAGTTCGTGTTCTGGTGCCGCTGGAGCCGAGCCGGAGCCAGCCGCAGCCGAAGGCTGCTGTCGTGCCGCCGACCCCCGTCTTGCGGAGTTGAAGCTGCTCACGACGGAGCTGGTGTCGAGTCGACGGAGTCGGCGTCGATTCGGCGCACGTTCCGAAGCTCGAGCTGCAGAACGAAGTCGCGCTCGGTGCGCCTGTTTGGCGAGCCCTCTCCCGGTGCGGTAAGGTCGCTGACCCACAAGCTATTCGGGGGCGGCGTGGCCAAGTGGTAAGGCGAGGGACTGCAAATCCCTTATTCCCCGGTTCGAATCCGGGCGCCGCCTCCAATTTCCGCACTCCGACCGCGTGAGCGCCGTGGTCCTCGACCCACCGAGCGAGTGGTGAATCGAGGCGGCCGCCTTCGTCGTCGAGAGATCGGGCGCCGTCTCCCCGGACGCGATCGTC
Source organism: uncultured bacterium (assembly GCA_964483945.1). Classification (GTDB taxonomy): domain Bacteria; phylum Eisenbacteria; class RBG-16-71-46; order RBG-16-71-46; family RBG-16-71-46; genus JAIOPA01. The sequence continues at coordinate 2,171 of CAZADU010000785.1, read as the reverse complement.
AGTCGGCACCGCCGGGCTGCCGAATGCTCCGCGTTGGGTTCGAACCCGCGCTGGCAGCCCCCGTAGAGCGGGGCCGGTGCTTCATTCTCCAGTGCAGGAAGCTCGCCGTCACGCCGATGAACCACGAGTGCGGTGCCGCCTCGTGTTTCTGGGTCCGGACCGCGGACCTGCAACCCGACGTGCACGAAGCGCTGAGCGCATCACGCGCGTCGGCGCGACGGCTCGGGGATCCGGGTCCAATCCAGCGGAGCGACCCTGAAGCGACGCCAGACGCCTACCAAGGGACGGCCCATGAGATTTCGAGGATGGATGCGCCAGGCTGGCCGGCTGACGGCCCTTATCGTCTTCCATGGCCTGGGTGCTCGCCCGGGGCAGGCTCAGGGGCATGCCGAGACGATCTTCCGTGATGCCCGCGACTACACGGTTCGGATCCGCACGCAGATCACCACGGCTTTCGTGGACGACGAGCAAGGTTCCTTCAGCGGTGCTGGATTCCTGGTGGACAGTCGCCGAGGCTGGGTGCTGACGAACGCGCACGTCGTGGGACACTCGCCAGCCGACCTCACCGTCGCTTTCGCGGGCGGCAGCTTCAAGCCGGCGCGCAAGATCTACGTGGACCCCTTCACCGACGTCGCGATCATCGAGGTTCAGGCCGAGGATCGAAGACACCCGGTCGCGCCGATGGATTGTGATCGCGTGCCCGAAGTGGGTGAAGCGGTCGGGGTATTCGGCCACCCGCTGGGCATGGCGTTCACAGGGACCCGCGGCATCGTCTCTGGGAAGACCGATCAGTTCCTGACCGACTTCCTACAGATCGATGCCACGGTCGACCACGGGAACTCGGGTGGACCCGTCATCGCACTGCGGGACGCGCGAGTCGTCGGTATCGCGACGGCCGGGGCGGGCAGATCCCAGGCGGACCGACTCAACCTCGCCACCCCCATGCGGGACGTGTGTCGCATCCTCAAGCTATTGCAGCACGGAGTCTCGCCCGACCCGCCGCAGTTGGAGTTCTCGTTCCTCGTCGACGAGGACGAGCGCCACACCCTCGAGGTCGGGACCACGCACGACAAGACTCGTTGGCCGTTCGAAGCCGGTGATCGCATTGTGAGCGTCGGTCGCGAGCGCGAGCCCGTTACCACGGTGACACAGTTCGTGACCGGGATGCGGGGAAGGACGGGAGTGGTACCGGTCCGCGTGGTGCGTTCGGGACGTGAGATCGAGGTCCCGTGCCATCCGAACTGGCAACAGTCGGTGGTCGCGCGGCGAGCGGTGATCCTGGATGGAGCCCTGATCGCGCCCTACTCGATCGAGGACGCCATCGCGCTGAGCGAGCCAGCGCGGCTGATGGTTCACTCGGTGGAGTCGGGTTCCGCCGCCGAGAGCCTGAACATGAACCGGCTGGACATCATCGAGAGCATCGACGGTCGCCGCGTGAGCGACCTGGACTCGCTCATCGGGCAATTGGCTGAGCACCGGGAAGGCACCCCACTGCGCGTCGTGTTCAGGCGCATGAGCGGGAACGCCAACCGTTGGTACGATTTCCACCTTCGGAGCGTGCCGGGCGCCGACATCAGGGTGATCGGGCCCGAAGCGAGTCTCGCCACGGGAACGCCTTGAGGAACTGACGGACGGCGGATCAGCGTGCACGCGGTCAGGTGGATTCGCATTAGCCTCAGGCGCGCTCCGCGCACGAGTTCGAACCGGCCTGGAGCGCGCTACGCTTACCGCGTGCGCGTCTCAGCGGGTGCACAGCCCTCTGTGCGCGGGCGAGGTCGAGCTCGAAGTGCCGGCGCCCTGGCCCGCACCCCCTTGACCGCGGGTCCGGACTGGCGAACCATCGTGGTCACCCGTGCATACCAAACCCGAGGGAGGACACACCATGGCTGGCCTGACACAAGCGACCTGCGCGCCGTGCAAGACCGGTGCTCCCACGCTGACCGATGCCGAGATCGCCCACTACGGTGCGCAAGTACCGGATTGGGGTGTAGTCGAGTCGGACGAGATCAAGCGCATCGAGCGCACGTACGTGTTCAAGGACTTCCGCCAGGCGATGGACTTCACCGCACTCGTGGGTGAGCTCGCCGAGCGCGAGCAACACCATCCCGACATCCACCTGTCCTGGGGCAAGGTCCGAGTGGAGACGTGGACGCACAAGATCAAGGGGCTCC
>CAZADU010000784.1:0-3941 GCA_964483945.1 uncultured bacterium | reverse complement strand
CGAAGCCCTCGTGCGAGAAGAAGCGTGAGTCCTCGGCCACCAGCACCGCATCGCGAAGCTTGGGCGAGATGCGCTCGAGGCTCACCCAGTAGCGCGACTCGTGATAGGCGTAGCCCTCGGCACGGGCTTCCCGCTCGCGCTGCTTCCTGAGCGCGCTGCGCTCGGGTACCTTGCGAGCGAGCGCGCTCACGTCGATCGGTGCGACGCGCACGAGGGCCACTCCCACCAATACCCCGGCCAACAGCAGCAGCGCCACCGCGGCGCGCGCGAGCCAGCCGAGGACTCTCTTCACGAGGCGGGGGACACCACCACCATGGTCATGTCGTCGCTCTGTGCGGCCGCGCCGCGAAACTGCAGCACGTCCTCGTAGATGCGATCGAGCGCGGTCGTGGCGGGGCCGTGCAGACGCCACAGTTCCTCGATGCGGTCTTCTCCATACTCCTGGTGGAACGAGTCCATGGCCTCGGAGACGCCGTCGCTGAACAGCAGCAACGCGTCGCCTGCGCTGAACTCCAGCTCGCCCTGCTCGAATGGCGCGTCGCCGAACAGCCCCAGCGGCATGCCGCCCTTGTCGAGCGAGACCAGTTCGCCCGAAGCACGCCGCAGCCGCGGGTAGTTGTGCCCGCCGTTCACATACGCGAGCCGGCCCGTCGCATGATCCAGCTCGGCGTAGAAGAACGTCACGAACTTGCCCGCGGCGGCCGAGCGCACCGCGGCGCGGTTCACCTGCTCGACCACGTCCTTCGGTGTATGGCGGCCGTCGGCGAACGCGCGCACGGCACTCGCCACCGTGGAGACCAGCAGGGCTGCCGGCACGCCCTTGCCGGCGACGTCGGCGATCAGCACCGCCGCGCGCGAGGCGTCGATGACGAAGTAATCGTAGAGATCCCCGCCCACCTGCCGGGCGGGCACCAGTCGGCCCTCGGCGCTCCAGCTGCCCATTGCGAGCGGGGAGTCGGGGACCAGGCGCATCTGGATGTCGCGCGCCACACTCAGCTCCTTGTCCATGGCCTCACGCTCCAGCTCGAGCCGGCGTTTGGCCTCGGCCTCGGCGCGCAGGCGTGTCTTCTCGATCACGCTCGCCGAGTGCGACGCCACGATGCCCAACAGGCGCACGTCCTGCCGCGACCACTCGCGGCCGGGCTGCGACAGGCTCACCGCGATCATGCCGGTCACATGCCCGTCCACCTTGAGCGGCATGGCGAGCACGGCGCGCACCGGACTCGGCACGTTCTTGAGCCCAGGGAAGCGCGCGTCCGCTTGCAGATCCGGGCTCGCTAGTTCGCGCTGCTGTGAGATGAGGAAGCCCATCACCGACGCCTTGATGGCTGGGTGCCACGAGCTGCTGCCGGCCTCGATCCCACCACGCCGGCTGTCCATGATGATGGTCTGCGCCACGCCCGTGCCGCCGGTGAGCAGCTTGATGCTGCACTCCTCGGCCGACAGCAGCCGGGTGCTCTTGTGCACCAGCCAGTCGAGGATGGGCTGCAGCTCGGATTGCTCGGCGACGACCGAGCAGAGTTCCGAGATGAACTCGATCTCGTCCTGCGGCTCGGGGTCGGGAGAGGGCACGAACGGGGGCTGGGACATGGGCTCCTCGGAATGCGGGGGACAGGGCTGGAGCGCGTGAGCGTACCCTTGCAGGCTGCGTGGGAAAAGCGCAGTGCGCAACGCGCCGGTGAAGCACGCGTCAGGGCACGCTTCGGCCAGCAACCACCGGCTCAAGACCGCGCGAGTCGCGGCCGATTCGCACCGGGTGAGCAGAGCGCTACAGCAGCCGGATCCCGGGCCCCGAACCAAGCGGCCGGATCGCCGCATGCGAGATCAGCGCCGGTTCGCGCGTGCGCGGAGGATCGTGACCGCGTGCGCGCTCGGCGTGGCCTTGCTCGGGGCGCACGCGCACCCGGCATTCGCTGCCTGGTCGCAGGCCGCGCCCGGCAGCTGGGTGGTGGTGGAGCATCGCGACCACGCGCTCTCCGAGCGCAAGCCCGAACGGCTCACCACCACGCTCGTGCGCCGCGAGGGCGGCGTGGACTGGTTCGAGCACCGAGACGGCGCGGGCGTGCTGTGGCTCGACACCGATGGCGGTGGCGAGTCCGACCCGTTGCTACCTGAACGCGCCGAGGTGCGCGAGCGATTCCTCGGCGCGGCCACGCTGCGACTCGACGGTCGCACGGTGAGCTGCCGCGTGATGACCACCGAGGCGTCGTCGCGGCCGTTCCTCTCCGGCCACCCCGTGCGCGAGTGGGTCGTGCGCAGCAAGCGCTGGGTCGCCACCGACAGCGCGCTCGCCGGTCGCGTGCTGCGCTGGACCGACCTCGGCACCGAGACGCGCTACCGCGACGGCCGCACCGAACGCACGGCGGGGCGCTGGACGGCGAACGTGAAGACACTGCACGAGCGCGTGCGTGTGCGAGGTCGCTCCTATGACTGCTGGGTGGTCGTGCGCAAGGAGCACACCGAGACCGGTGAGTTCCTGCGCCGCACGACCGTGTGGCGCTACGAGGGCACGCCATCGGGCTGGGTGCGGCGCTTCAGCGAGTCGCGCGACCCCCGCACCGGTGCAATGAGCCGCAACGAGCAGCAGTTGGTGGACTTCCGCTACGAGTAGACCTAGCCTCGGCCGCGACGTCGTCTCACGAACGGATCGGTCATGGCCGTCTCCACCATTCGGAAGGCCGCATCCGGCGATGACACCGCCTCGCCCGACCTCGCCCCCGCGCCCCCGGCGATGAGGCAGAGCATCGTGTGCGGCGCGGGGCCACCGGCCGGGGCGGGAGCCACATGACGCGCTGTCCCGTGTGCGCAACACACCTCACCGCCGGTGCCCAGGTCTGCCCGGGCTGCGGGCTGCGGTTGATCACGCCGACGCACACCCCGACGCTGGAGCGCAGCCCCGCGCCGCGTGGCGCGGAGCCCGACACACCGGGTCGGCGTGCAGGCGCGCATGGTCGCTTCGTGCCGGGCACGCTGGTGGCGGGGCGCTACCGCATCGTGGAACGCATCGGCCGCGGCGGCATGGGGGAGGTGTATCGCGCCGATGACCTGCAACTCGAAGCACCGGTGGCGCTCAAGTTCCTGCCGGCGGGCTTCGAGGACATCCCCGGCGAATGGCAGCGCGTGCGCGACGAGGTTCGCATCGCACGCCAGGTATCGCACCCGAACGTCTGCCGCGTGCACGATATCGGCGAACTCGAGAGCGTGCCGTTTCTCACCATGGAGTTCGTGGACGGCGAGGACCTGGGCTCGCTGCTGTTGCGCATCGGCCGTCTGTCGCCGGACAAGGCGCACGAGATCGCCCGCGAGATCTGTGCGGGCTTGAAGGCGATTCACGAGTGCGGCGTGGTGCACCGTGACCTGAAGCCCGGGAACATCATGATCGATGGCCGCGGGCATGCACGGATCACCGACTTCGGCCTCGCGCTGCCACAGTTGGGTGCCGGACATGGGCCCGAGGTCGCGGGCACGCCTGGCTACATGGCTCCCGAGACACTCGCGCGCGGCGAGGTCAGCCTGCGCAGCGATCTTTATGCGCTCGGGCTCGTGTTGCACGAGGTGTACACCGGCCAGCACTTGCTGGCCGGCAATGGCGGCCAGGTACCATCGGGTGAGCACGGGCACGGGCCGGGGGTCCCGCCGCCGCGTCGGCCTGAGCCCGCGATCGAGCGCGTGATCCAGCGCTGCATCGAGCGCGAACCGTCGCAGCGCCCGGCAAGCGTGGACGAAGTCGCGGCGTTGCTGCCGGGTGGCGACGCGCTCGATGCGGCGATTGCCGCGGGCGAGACGCCCTCGCCCGAGATGGTGGCCGCCGCCGCGCCCGACGCCCTATCGCGTCGCGGCGTGTGGGCGTGCCTCGCCGCCACATTGGTGGGACTCGCCGTACTGGCGCTGTTCGGTTCACACGGCCGCGTGGTGCCGCAGGTGCCGCTGCCGGACCCGCC
>CAZADU010000783.1:0-3897 GCA_964483945.1 uncultured bacterium | reverse complement strand
TTGCCCTCCTGCACCGCCGTGACCACGAGTTCGCCGCCGGTGGCGTCCCCGCCCACCCACAGCTTGGGATTCGCGGTGCGGCCGGACTTCTCCTCGGCCTGCACTCGGCCCTTGGCGTCGGTCTCGACCCCCGGGAACTGGCGAGCGAGCGAGCCCATAGCGCCCTGGCCGATGGCGAGCAGTGCGAGCTCGCACGGGAACTCGCGCCCGTCGGCGAGCTTCACAGCGCGCAAAGCGGAGCCGTCACGCACAAAGGCGGCCGGCACGGCGCGCTCGACCAGCCGCACGCCTTCCTTGCGCGCGTGCTCCAACTCGTGCGCGTAGCCGCTCATGTCAGCCTCGGTGCGGCGGTAGAGCATGGCCACCTCAGCCACGCCCAGATGCGCCAGTTCGCGCGCGGCGTCAATCGCAGTGTTGCCGCCGCCGATCACCACCGCGTGCTGTACGTCCTCCACGGCGAAGTTGGGGTCCAGCTTCATGCGCTCGATCCACGCCACTGCGCCGGCCACGCCCGGACCCGCCGCACCCGGCACGTCGAGCGCGGAGTCCTCGCCCAGGCCGCAGCCCAGGAACACGGCGTCGTGTTCGGCGAGCAACTGCGCGGGGCTCATGTCCCTCCCCACCTCGACGCCGGTGCGAATGGTCACGCCCAGTGACTTCACGAACTCCACCTCGGCAGCCCCCGCCTCGGCGTGCATCTTGTAGGGTGCGACACCGGTCACATTGAGCCCACCCGCGACCGATCGCTTCTCGTACAGGGTGACGCTGCAGCCCTCAAGCGCCAGGTAGCCTGCGCACGACAACGATGCCGGCCCCGAGCCCACGCATGCAATCTTTTTGGCCGTCGCCGGTGCTTTGGACAGCAACGCTGCCGCACCGCCACGGAACATCACCGTCTCGGTGGCGTAGCGCTGTAGCCGGCCGATGGCGATGGGCGTGCGGTTCCACGCGTTGTACACGCACGCGCCCGCGCACAACACCTCGACCGGGCAGACGCGCGCGCACGAGTAGCCCAGGATGTTGGCACTCAGGATCGCGCGTGCCGACCCCTTCATGTTCTCGGTCGAGATCTTGCGGATGAACGTCGGGATGTCGATGCCGGTGGGGCATGCCGCGATGCACGGCGCGTCCTGGCAGTAAAGGCAGCGGTTCGCCTCGGCAAGCGCCTCGCCGTCGTTGTAGAGCGGCTTGAGGTCCGGCAGCCGCGACTCGAGCCGGCCGCCCGGTAGCAGCTTCACGTCCGGCGCGCCGCTCACGCGTTCACCTCCGTCTGCTGCGCGAAGTGCGTGGGCTTGCGCGCCAGGAACCGGCCGCTGCCGCGCTCGGCCATGAGCTTGCCGTTCTCGAACGCGACGCGCCCGCCGACGATGGTGCGCTCGACCCGGCCCTGCACGGCGTGGCCTTCGAAGATGCTGCGGTCGGCCCTGCTGAAGTGCGTCCTGGCACTGCGCACGCCGCGCGGCGCGGGATCGAAGATCACCAGATCGGCGTCCATGCCCACAGCGACCGAGCCCTTCTTGGTGAGCCCGAAGATGCGCGCGGGTGCGGCCGAGCCCAGCTCGACCAGGCGCTCAAGCGAGAAGTGCCCGCCCTGCACACCATGCGTGTACAGCATGCTCAGGCGGTCCTCGATGCCGGCTGCACCGTTGGGGATCTTCGTGAAGTCGGCCGCTCCCATCTTCTTCTGTTCGTGCGTAAACGGGCAGTGGTCGGTGCCGATCGAGTCCAGCATGCCATTCGCCACTCCCGACCACAGCGCCTGGTGATGCCCGAGCCCGCGCTTGCGGATGGGCGGGCTCATCACGAACGCCGAGCCACCGAAGTCCGGCGCGTCGAAGACGCGGTCGTCCAGCAACAGGTACTGCGGGCAGGTCTCGCCGTAGCAGCGCTGGCCGGACAGCTTGGCGCGCTCCAGAGCCTGCACGCTCTCGCGGCAGGTCATGTGCACGATGTAGGGCGTGGCACCATGCAGCCGTGCCATGGTGAGTGCTCGCTCGGTGGCCTCGCCCTCGATCGCGCTCGGACGCGAGACGGGGTGGTACTCGGGACCGGTCAAGCCCTTGGCGAGCAACTCGCGCTGCAGGTTCCACACCACGTCGCCGTTCTCGGCGTGCACGGTGACCACAGCGCCCGTCTCGGCCGCCACCTTCATGACGTGGTAGAGCGCGTGGTCGTCCACCATGATCGCACCCTTGTAAGCCATGAACACCTTGAAGCTGGTGATGCCGTGGTCGCGCACCACGGCGCGCATCTCGTCGGCGGTGTTCTCGCCCCAGCCGGTGATGGCCATGTGGAACGAGTAGTCGGTGGTCGCTTTGGCGGCGCGCGTCTTCCAGTCCTGGAGCCCCGCCAGCAGCGACGTGCCGGGCGCCGGGATGCAGAAGTCGATGATGCTGGTGGTGCCGCCGGCGATGCCGCTGGCGGTGCCGGTCTCGAAGTCGTCGATGCTCACCGTGCCCATGAACGACAGTTCCATGTGCACGTGCGGGTCGATGAAGCCCGGCAGCACGAAACGCCCAGCCGCGTCCACCTCGGTGTCGTTCGCACCCTTCGTCAGGTGCGAGCCGATGCCCGTGACGGTGCGTCCCTCGACCTTGATGTCGGCCTCGAACCGCTCGCCCGCGTTCACCACCGTGCCGCCGCGGATGACCAGACCCATGGGACTCCTCCGTGTGGCACCGGCGCTACGAGAACGCCGGGCCTCGCCTGTATTCCACGAGCCGCATCCACGGCTCGTCCATGTGCGTGTCCTCGTACGACTCGAGCACGACGTCGTGCTCGTCCAGCCATACCGTGAACGCGGGGACGGCGCCCTGCGGGTCGCGCACCTCGACGCGACGCGCGCGCGCGCCGGAACCGCTCACTTCTCGCGTGGCCACCTCGGTGCACAGCAGCCGCTGCCGCGCGGGCTCGGCCGCGAACCACGGCGGTCCCACCATGAGCACGGGGAACTCGTGCTCGGCGCCGGGCTCCAGGGCATAGCGGCGAAACATGACCGTGTGCAGCACGTGCGAGCCGAACACCAGCTCGGCGAACACCGGGAACTCGCCCTCTTGCTCGCGCGTGTGGCCGCCGTAGGCGATGCGCGCGCGCCACTTGTCGTCGCCGGCCGAATGTTCGGCGCGCAGCTGCCGGGTGCCGACGCGCCAGTCGACCTCGAGCGACGTGATGCGGCCCTCGCTCGACAGTTGCGCGCGCCACTCCAACTCGCACGGCATGGGGTGCGGGGCGCGCAGCACCTGTTCGCCGCGTGCGACGGCACCGCCGTCAGCCAGTGGTTCAACCGACCAGCGCTCCTCGCCGGCCTCGGCGCCGGCGTGGAAGATCACGTAGCGTCCGGCGGCCACGAGTGAAGCCGCACCGACCAGCGGGCTCATCGATGTTCCCCCTCCGCATCGCGCATGACCGGACACTCGGCGAACGGCGCGGCGCTCACAACTTCACCAGTCCCTCATAGGTCTCGGGCCGGCGGTCGCGGAAGAACTGCCAGATGTTCCGCACCTCGTCGATCAGGTCGAGGTCCATCTCGGACACGATCACGGCATCGTCGGTCTCGTTGGCCTGCGCGAGGAAGTTGCCGCGCGGGTCCACGAAGTAAGACGAGCCGTAGAACTTGCCGATGTTCCACGGTGGTTCGGTGCCGACTCGATTGATCGCACCCAGGAAGTAGCCGTTCGCCACGGCGTGCGCGGGTTGCTCGAGCTTCCACAGGTACTGCGAAAGTCCGGCCACGGTGGCACTCGGATTGAACACGATCTCGGCGCCATTCAGGCCCAGCGCCCGTGCGCCCTCGGGGAAGTGACGGTCGTAGCAGATGTACACACCCACCTTGGCGTAGCGCGTCTGGAACACCGGGTAGCCCAGGTTGCCCGGGCGGGAGAAGTACTTCTCCCAGAA
>CAZADU010000782.1:0-3279 GCA_964483945.1 uncultured bacterium | reverse complement strand
ACTCGCGCTTGCTCAAGGACCGCATCATCTTCATCGGGACGCCGATCGACGACTACATCGCGAACCTGGTGGTCGCCCAGATGATCTTCCTCGAGGGCGAGGACCCGGATCGCGACATCAACCTGTACATCCAGAGCCCGGGCGGCGTGGTCTCGGCCGGCCTGGCCATCTACGACACGATGCAGTTTGTGAAGTGCCCGGTGAGCACGCTGTGCCTCGGGCTCGCCGCCAGCATGGGCGCGTTGCTCCTGACCGCCGGCGCGACGGGCAAGCGTTACTGCCTGCCGAACGCCCAGGTCATGATCCACCAGCCGCTGGGCGGTGCGCAGGGGCAAGCTTCCGACATCGAGATCGCGACGCGTGAGATGCTCAAGACGCGCGACCGGCTCAACGGGATCCTCGCCAAGCACACGAGCAAGCCGATCGACCAGATCGTCAAGGACACCGATCGGAACCACTGGATGACCGCCGAGGAAGCCAAGGCGTACGGTCTGGTGGACGAGATCATCGAGAAGCGACGCTGACGCCGTGGCCGCAAGGCCGCGGCGCCGATCCCCGAATTCGAGGACCGACCCCCCATGAAGAAGCGCATCGCCACGCCGCACCCGATTCGCTGCTCGTTCTGCGGACGCGGCCAGGATGAAGTCGCCCGGCTGGTCTCTGGACCGTCGGTGTACATCTGTAGCGAGTGCGTGAAGCTGTGCAACGACATCCTCGAGGGGGAGACCGAGCGCGAAACACCCGCCGCCAGCGGCGCACTGCCGAAGCCGTCCGAGATCAAGCGCATCCTCGACGATTACGTCGTGGGCCAGAACCGGGCGAAGAAGACGCTCGCGGTGGCGGTGTACAACCACTACAAGCGCATCTACACGCCGCAGGGAGCGGGCGACGTCGAAATCGAGAAGTCGAACATCCTGCTCATCGGTCCCACCGGCACGGGCAAGACGCTGCTCGCCCGCACGCTGGCGCGATTCCTCAAGGTGCCGTTCGCGATCGTGGACGCCACCAGCCTGACCGAGGCGGGCTATGTCGGCGAAGACGGCGAGAACATCCTCGTGCGACTGCTGCAGTCGGCGGATTTCAACCTGGTGAACGCCGAGCACGGAATCGTGTACATCGACGAGATCGACAAGATCTCGCGCAAGAGCGAGAACCCGAGCATCACGCGTGACGTGTCGGGTGAGGGCGTGCAGCAGGCCCTGCTCAAGATCCTCGAGGGCACGGTGGCGAACGTCCCACCGCAGGGCGGCCGCAAGCACCCGCAGCAGAAATACATCGAGGTGAACACGAAGGACATCCTGTTCATCTGCGGCGGTGCGTTCGAGGGCCTGGACAAGGTCATCGAAAAGCGAGTGGGCACGAAGGTGCTGGGCTTCGGTGCCGACGTGAAGACCAAGGCGGAGCGCAATGCCGGCGAGCTGATGGCACTGGTGGAGCCCGACGACCTGCTGCGTTACGGCCTGATCCCCGAGTTGGTGGGCCGCCTGCCGGTGGTGGGCACTCTCGATACGCTCGACCCGGAGTCGCTGGTGCGCATCCTGACCGAGCCCAAGAACGCCATCACCAAGCAGTACGCCCGGTTCATGGAGATGGAGGGCGTCAAGCTCGACTTCACCGAGGACGCGCTCAAGGCCATCGCGCAGCAGGCGCTGGCGCGCGGCACGGGTGCGCGCGGCTTGCGCGCCGTCATCGAAGAGGCGATGCTGGAGGTGATGTACGACATCCCTTCGCGGTCGGACGTGATCGGCTGCACGATCTCGAAGGAGTCCATCTTGAATGGCGCTCCGCCGCTCCTGACCTTCCGCGGCGAGCGCGAGAAGCGGCGCAAGGAAGCCTGACCGGCACGGCTCCCGGCATGATCGGGAACACGACGGGCGGCGCTCCGGCGCCGCCCGTCCGCTTTTCCCCCGCCGAGGAGTGAGCCTGGTGACCCCGAAGCCCCGCCGCACCGCCGCGAATCGCCCCGCGAAGCAGGCGGCGAAGCGTGCCTCGAAGCCGGTACCGGCTGCCGCGAAGCGCGCCGTCGAGCGCGGCGCGAAGTCCGACGCCGCGCCGGAAGCGAAGCGCGCCGTGAAGACAGTCGCACCGAGGGCGAAGCAGAACCCGAAAGGCGTCATGAAGACCGCCGCCGCGCCGGAGGCGAAGCGCGCCGTGATGCCGGCTGCCGCACGCACAGGGCGGAAGGGGAGCCGGCTGGCTTCCCAGCCCGAACCCGCGCCGGTGAAACTCGAGATCCGCCGCGGCGACGAAGTGCTGCGCGTACCCGAGCGCCTGCCGCTGCTGCCGCTGCGCGACGTGGTCGTGTTCCCGTGGATGAGCATCTCGCTGCTCGTGGGCCGGCTGCCGTCGGTGAACGCCATCGAGAAGGCCATGGCGCGCGACCGGCTGCTGTTCGTCACCGCGCAGAAGCGCAGCGAAGTGGCCGACCCGCAGCACGACGAGTTGTTCCGCACCGGTACGATCGCTCGCGTGCTGCAGCTGTTCCGCCTGCCCGACGGCACACTGCGGGTGCTGGTCGAAGGGCTGGTGCGCGCCGAGGCGCGGCGGTTCCAGTGGTCCAGCGACTACTACGCCGTGCAGGTGAAGCCCACGCCCGACCCTGACCTGCCCAGCGCCGAGCACGAAGCCCTCACGCGCCACGCACTGCAGCTGTTCCAGGACTACGTTCACCTGAACCGCCGCATCCCCGACGAGGTGCTGGCCACGACGGCATCGCTCACCGACCCGGTGCAGCTGTCACACACCATCGCAGCCAACCTGCTCGTGAAGGTGCCCTCGAAGCAGCGCCTGCTCGAGGCTCCGGACGCGAGTGCTCGCTTGCGGCAGCTGGCCGAGACACTCGCCGGCGAACTGGAGATCGTGCGCCTCGAGCGCAAGATCGAGGGCCAGGTGCGCTCGCAGGTGCACAAGAACCAGAAAGAGTTCTATCTCAACGAGCAGCTGAAGGCGATCCGCAAGGAGCTCGGGCACCAGAATGAGTTCGCGAGCGAGCTGGAGGACCTCCAGGAGTCGATTCGCAAAGCAAAAATGCCGCGCGAGGTTCGCACCAAGGCGATGAAGGAACTGGAGCGGCTGTCGCGCATGAGCTTCATGTCGCCCGAGGCCACCGTCGTACGCAGCTATATCGACTGGCTGTCGGCGCTGCCGTGGCGCACGGTCACACGCGACAACCTCGACATCGCCAACGTGCAGCAGGTCCTTGACGAGGACCACTTCGGGCTGCGCAAGGTCAAGGAACGCTTGGTCGAGTACCTGTCGGTGCTGAAGCTCACCGGCAAG
>CAZADU010000781.1:0-1855 GCA_964483945.1 uncultured bacterium | reverse complement strand
TTACGTCCCGTCCACCAACACGTACATCGCCAAGGATGCGAGCATCAACGACGACATCGACCGGCTGCGGTTGCAGGCCACGACCATGCTGCTCGAACGCGAGAACGTCGTCATCGTGGCGAGCGTGTCGTGCCTGTACGGGCTCGGAACGCCCGAGGACTGGCGCGGCATGCGCATCGACATGCGCTCGGGTGCCCCGCTGCGGCGGAGGGAGCTGCTCGACCAACTGGTCGCGATCCAGTATCAGCGCACCGACCTCGACCTGTCGCGCGGCCAGTTCCGCGTGCGCGGCGATGTGGTCGAGGTGAAGCCTGCTTACGAAGACTTCCACGTCCGCATCGAGCTGGAGGACGACGTGGTCACACGCCTGAGCACGGTGGATTCGGTGACCGGCAAGGCCATGCGCACCATGGACCGGCTGGCGCTGTACCCGGCCAAGCACTTCGTCACGCCCGAGGTGCGCGTCCGCGCCGCGCTGGGCACGATCCGCGCCGAGATGCGCGAGCGACTGCAGATCCTGCGCGCAGAGGGCAAGCTGCTCGAGGCGCAGCGGCTGCAACAGCGCACCGAGTACGACCTCGAGCTGCTGGCGGCGCACGGCAGCTGCCCGGGCGTCGAGAATTACTCACGCCACCTGTCGGGCCGAGCGCCCGGCGAGCGCCCCGGCTGCCTGCTGGACTACTTCCCGCGCACGGCGGACGGCCGTGCCGACTTCCTCACCATCATCGACGAGTCGCATGTCACCGTGCCGCAGATCGGCGGCATGTACGAGGGTGACCGCTCGCGCAAGCAGACGCTCGTGGATTTCGGGTTCCGCTTGCCGAGCGCGCTCGACAACCGACCGCTCAAGTTCCCTGAGTTCGAGCAACTGGTGGGCCCGCGGCTCTACATCTCGGCCACGCCAGGAGAGTACGAGCTGCAGCGCTGCCAGGGCGTGGTGGTGGAGCAGATCATACGGCCCACCGGGCTCGAGGACCCCGAACTGGTGATGAAGCCGGTGGACGGCCAGGTGGACGACCTGCTTGCCGAGATCCGCGAGCGCGTGGCGCGCAAGGAGCGCACGCTCGTCACCACGCTGACCAAGCGCATGGCCGAGGACCTCACCGACTACCTGTCCGAGATGGGCGTGCGCGTGCGCTACCTGCACAGCGACATCGACGCGCTCGAGCGCGTCGAGATCCTGCGCGGCCTGCGACTCGCCGACTTCGACGTGCTGGTGGGCATCAATCTGTTGCGCGAGGGACTCGACCTGCCCGAGGTCTCCCTGGTGGCCATACTCGACGCCGACAAGGAGGGGTTCCTGCGCTCGGAACGCTCGCTCATCCAGACGGCGGGGCGTGCAGCGCGCAACGCCGGCGGGCGGGTGATCTTCTACGCCGACAAGGTCACGGACTCCATGAAGCGGGCCATCGCCGAGATGAACCGCCGGCGCGAGAGGCAGCATGCTTACAATGTGGAGCACGGCATCACGCCGCGCACCATCCTCAAGACCGTCGAGGAGATCCTGCGGGCCACGAGCGTGGCCGACGCCATCGGGCGCGGTGGGGACGCGAAGCAGGAGGAGGCCGTACTGCTGGGCGACGACGCCGACCGCTTGCTGGCGCAGCTCGAGGGGGAGATGCTGCAGGCGGCTCGTGCCCTGGAGTTCGAGAAGGCAGCGAGCCTGCGGGACCGCATCGACGACGTCCGCGCGGCCCTTGTGATGGCGCGGACGGGTGGCGAGCCGGCCAGTGCGGCACGCGGCCGCGGCGTGACGCCCGGGCGTGAGCCGCGCAACGTGAAGCGCCGCTTCGGAAAGGACAGGTAAGTGTCCCGTCCCGGGAGTCATGTTCGCGCCGCGGCGGTCCGCGTGGCC
>CAZADU010000780.1:0-7990 GCA_964483945.1 uncultured bacterium | reverse complement strand
GCAACTTGCTGCTGCTGGACGAGCCCACGCACCACCTGGACCTGGCCGGCAAAGAGGTGCTGGAGGACGCACTCGCCCAGTACCCCGGCGCGGTGGTGGTGGTCACCCACGACCGTTCGCTGATGGCGCGAGTCGCCACGCGCGTGCTCGAGGTGAATGGCGGGCGCGTCGTGCTCTACCCGGGTGGTTACGACGACTACGAGTCCACCCGGCTCGACCGGCTCGCGGACGAGGAGGAGCGCCGCGAGCGTGCGACGACCGACACACGCGGTGCGGCGCCGGCTGCCGTGGCGTCCACGAAGCCAGTCGCGACCGTCACCGCTCCTGTCGCACCCGCGCGAGCGGACCGCACCGCCCAGAACGCGGCCCGCAAGCGCGAGCGCGAACTGGCCCGGCTCGAGAGCGAGATCGCCACGCGCGAGCAGCGGGTCCGGGAGCTCGAGGGCTTGCTGGCCGACCCCGGGCTCTACCATGACGTGGCGCGTTCGCGCGACATCGTGGCCGAGTACGAGCGGCTGCGCTCCGAGGTCGAGTCCCTCTGGCAGAAGCTCGCCGACCTCGGCTGAGGTCCGGGCCCGGGCTGAGACCTGACCGCGTTGACGGCGGCGTGCGCGCTGCGTAGGGTCGCTCCATGGCCGACGTGACTCTGCGCACCTACGTGTTCCTCGATTCGCTGCAGCCCGAACTCGCCGCGTTCATCGGGACGACCGCGCGCGGCTTCCTGCCGGTGGCCGGTGACGCGTCCATGTTCATCGAGACCGCACCGGGGCTGGTGATCAATCGCATCACTGACGTGGCGCTCAAGGCCACCCGCGCCACGCCGGCCATCATGGTGGTCGAGCGTGCGTTCGGCCTGCTCGAGGTCCACCATCATGATCAGGGCCAGGTGCTGGACGCGGGCCGCGCCGTGCTGGACTACCTCGAGCTCGAGGAGCACGACCGCGTGAAGCCGCGTGTCGTGTCCGAACAGATCATCCGCGCGGTCGAGCCCTACCACGCGCAGGTCATCAACAAGATGCGCTACGGCGACCAGTTGATCGCCGGCGAATCGCTGTTCATCCTCGAGAGCGAGCCCGCCGGCTACATCGCGTTTGCCGCGAACGAGGCGCTCAAGGCGGCACACGTGAAGCTCATTGACGCGTCGCTGTTCGGTGCCTACGGCCGGCTGTACCTGTCGGGTGCCGAGGCCGAGATCGACGCGGGGCGCGCCGCCGCGATCCGTGCATTGAACGGCGTGAAGGGCCGCGCCGACTCCCCCACCGCCGGCGGGCGCTGAGCACTGGGGCGGTGGCGGCTCACCCACCCACGCGTCACGCGCTTCCCCTCGGCCCTGCCGATCCCCTCCGCTGTGGCCACGCTCGCTTCAGGCTCTCGCGGGCGGCTCCCCTCGCGTGGCATGCCAAGCCGCACCCCAGGCGAGCACCATGAGGGACGCACCCAGGAAGAACGGTGCGCCGGGCACGTCGAGCCCCGCGTGCGGTCGGATGAAGAACGCGAACACCTGCGTGAACAATACGGGGCCGATGATCCCGGTGAGCCCCATGATGCTGGCGTTGGCACCCTGCAGCAGTCCGTACTCGTTGGGTGCCACGCGTCGCGCGAGCAAGCCCTGCAGCGGCGGACCGGTGAAGAACATCAGGCCGAACACGGGCACCGAGGCCATGAGCAGGGTCCCCGTTCCGGCCAGCGCGTATAGCATGAAGCCCGCCACGCCGCCGGTGAGCCCGAACAGAAGTGTGCGCCGCTCGCCCCACCGCCGCACCGCCGGCCCGACGAGCCCGCCCTGCACGACGATCGTGCACGCGCCGACGAACGCGAGCAGCAGCCCCACCGTGCGCGAGTCCCAGCTGTAGCGGTGCAAGGTGTACAGCACGAACGTGCTCTGCAGTGCTTGGTGCGCGAGCATGTACAGGCCAAACACAGAGATCAGTTCGAGCAGCCCGTGCCGCTTGGCAAGTAGCGATAGCGCGCCGACCGGGTTCGCGCGGCGCCACTCGAACGGCCGGCGATGCGCGCGGTCGAGCGACTCGGGTAGCACGAACAGCCCGTAGCCGAAGTTCAGCAGCGCGAGTACGGCGGCCGCCCAGAACGGCGCGCGCGGCGACAACCCCGCCAGCAGTCCGCCCACCGCAGGCCCGAGCACGAAGCCTGAACCGAACGCGGCACCCATCAGGCCAAAGCTCGCCGCGCGCTTCTCGGGCGGTGTGACGTCTGAGATGTAGGCGAGTGCGGTGGAGAAGCTGGCCGCGGTGATCCCCGACAGCAGCCGGCCCGCGAACAGCCAGCCGAGCGTGGGCGCCAGCGCCATGACCACGTAGTCGAGCCCCAGCCCCAGGCACGACAACAGCAGCACGGGCCGGCGGCCGAAGCGGTCCGAGAGCGAACCGAGCACGGGCGAGGCGAGGAACTGCATCAGGGCCCACGACGTTCCGAACAAGCCGAACATGGACGCGGCGCTTGCCGCGTTGCCGCCCACGAAGTCCTGCACGAGGCGCGGCAATACCGGGATGATCAGCCCCAGTGCCAGCACGTCGATCAGCACGGTGACGAAGATGAACGCCACCGCCGCGCGGCGCGGTCCCGCCGGCGGTGCGCCCACGGGCGCAGCCTCGCTCAGAACAGCTCCCGCTGCGACCAGCGGTCGCACGGCTCCACCGCCGTGAGCCCGAGCCGCCGCTTCATCTCGTTCGCACTCGCAGGCGAGTGGCCCGCCCAGTGGTTGTTGAAATAGCCGTACACCTCGCGCACCTCGCCGAGCGACTTCATAAGACCGGCCTCCCACGACGCGAACGATTCGGCGCGGTCCACCTGCACGCGGTCGTACTGTTCGATCTCACGCCGGTCTCCGAGCCAGCGCACGTAGAGGAACGGTGCGGTGACCTCGGTCACACGCGCCAGCTCGCGCCACTCCGTCCACGCCACGGCCACGCCATGTTGGCGCAGCAGATCCCAGGTGGCGCTCGCGTGCCACGAGGCATGGCGGAACTCGACCGCAAGCTGGACGTGCGCCGGCTTGGTTGCGAGGAACGCGGCCAGGTCGGCCTCGCGCGCGTCGTCGCGGGTGAACTCGGCGGGCAACTGCGCGAGCAATGGCCCGAGCTTGCTCCCGAGCGGCTCGAGCGAGCGCGCGAACGCGGCGAACGCCTCCCCCGCGTCGCGCAGTCCAGCGTCGTGCGTGATGGCACGCGGCAGCTTGGCTGCGAACTTGAACCCGGCCGGTGTATGCCGTTCCCACGAGCGGGCGATGGTGCCTTTGGGCGCGTGATAGAACGTGGTGTCCAGCTCGACCGTGTCGAACACCTCGGCGTAGAACGGCAGCCGGTCCTCCTGCTTGGCGCCCGGCGGGTAGAACACGCGGTTCCAGTCGACGTACGACCAGCCCTGCGTGCCGAGCCGGATCGTGGCCGTCACTTGGAACCCTGCGCACGGGCTGCCGGCGAAGTTCCGCCGCTGGACGCGCTGGAAGGGCGGCGTGGCGGGTACGGCGTAATCGCGGCGCGCTCCGGACGTACGGCGCTCGCCGAGGGAGCCGAACGCACGCCGAGGTGTGCGCCCAGAAATCCGCCCACGCGCTTCTCGTAATCCTCGCGATGCTTGAGCCACGCTTCGGTGTGCTTGACGTCGTCGAGGGTCCATTGCTCTCCGCGCAGCCCCAGTGCGGTGGAGATGCGCTGCACCTGCTCGCGCGAAAAGCGGTCCTCCATGCGCGTCTGCACCACCAGCACCGGCCGAGCATTGAGTGCGCGCAGCGACTCGGTGGCGTCGAAGGCTCCGGGGTCGTGTCCGGTGACCACTCGGCCCACCTGGCGCGAGAGGTCGGTGAGCGGGAACGGCGGCACGCGCACCACGTACCGGAACCCGTCTTCGATCGCGGCATCCGCGCTGGCGAACGGGCAGTCCGCGACGACCGCGGCGACGTCCGGCCGCTCGGCGGCGAGCGCCAGTGCGACCGAGCCACCTAGAGACTCGCCGAACAGCGCGACGCGATGCGAGCGCAACACCGGATGGCGGCGCACCCATTCGAGCGTGGCGCGCGCGTCGAGTAACTCCCAATGGCCGAGTGTGGTCGGCTTGCGATCGGAGCGGCGGGCCGAGCGGAAGTCCACGGTCACGACGTGCAGCCCGCGCTGGTGCAGGAACCGACCGTAGCGCCACACTCGCCGGTGGTCGCGCGCGTAGCCGGCGAACAGGATCACCGTCGCGTCCGAGCGGCCCGGCAGGTACCAGCCGTCCAGATGGTCGCCTTCCCCCACCGGGATGCGCACGTGCTCGGCCTTGGCGTCGAGATTCTCGACACCGCCGAGGTCGGCGGGCACCGACGGATAAAGCGCGATCCACGCCGAACCGCCGGCGAACAGAAGCAGCGCGCTCAGGAACAGCATGATGGCATTGCGCATGGCTGGACACCCTAGCCGAGGCTCTCCAGGAACGCATCCCGTACGAGTCAGGAGTGCCGGATCGCGCGGCAAGGCCGGCAGACGCGAGCGGCCACCCGATCGAGGTCCGGTGGCCGCTTGCGTGCCCGGAGCGTCAGTCCAGCTTCACCGTGCGCATGGTGTGCGCATCCCCGCTGCTCTCGAGCCGGTAGAAGTACACACCTGCCGCGACAGAGCGTCCGCCGTCATCGCGGCCGTCCCACGGCACGTGATAGGCGCCCGGCAGCTGCAGGGCGTCGTCCACCAGGCGCCGCACGCTCCGGCCCTGCGCGTCGTACACCACCAGGCGCACCGCCGAAGTGGTGAACAGCTCGTAGGCGATCAGCGTGCTCGACGCGAACGGCGTCGGCCGCCCGGGCGAGAGTCGCAGCGCGCGCGGCAGGTTCGTGGCCAGCGGTGGCGGTACGGCCAGCAGGCCCGCAGCGTGGTCGCCGAACACACGGAAGCTGAACGCGGCCGAGTAGGCCACGCCGCCGGGTGCCCCGGCGTCGTTCACGTACCAGCGGCCGTGCAACGTCTGGCCGATGAGCGCGGGGTCCGTGGGGATCGCCAGTGTGGCCGAGCCCGCGCCCTGCCCGTCGCCGGCGCCGGTAAGTGGCACCTCGAGTCGCGCGAACGACCCGCTCGCGGGGATGAGGGACGATGCGGGTGGCTCGTCCGCGTCGATCACCAGCACCGCCGTGGACCCGCCGAGCGCGCCGTGCAGGCCGAGCGTGAACGACGGGTTCCCCGACAGCGGCGGCTCCAGCGCGACCGGCACGGGCATCGCACCCCCACTGCCCGCCTGCCCCACCCCGGTCACGACCGGCACGAGTTCCGCTTCGGCATAGAGCGACGGACGGTCGAACGGGAATGCGCGATCGCGCACGCGCGAGTCGGTGAGCACGTTGCGGATGAACGCCACGATGGCGGCCTGCTGTAACGGGCTCAAGCCCAGCGGGCGGATGGCCGGCGGCGTGTTGGACGCGCCGAAGTCGCCGCCGCGGTTGTAGAACGCGATCACATCCTCGAGTGCGCCGAATCGGCCGTTGTGGAAGTACGACGAGCGCAATCCGGCGTTACGCAGGCTCGGGGTCTTCATCGCGCCGAGGTCGGCGGGGTTGCCGGTGATCGCGAATCGGCCCACGTCCTCGGGCTGCGGACGCACTCCGATGTAGTGGAACGCGTTGTCCGAGAACAGCGGTCCGGCGTGACAGCCCGCGCAACCCAGGCCGCCGAACAGGTTGAAGCCGTTCTGTTCCTGGGGCGTGAGCAGCGCGCTGCCGGCGATGACCGAGTCGATCTTGGCCTGGTTTGACACCAGCGTGCGTTCGTAGCTGGCGATCGCCATCGCAATGCGCGCGGGGGTGACCTGTTGCGTTCCGAACGCCTCGGCGAAAAGCTGCGGGTAGGTGCGTCCGGCGATCCACGCCTCGAGCGCGGACGGGATGAACGCGGCCAGCGCCAGCGGCCGCACGGCCGCGACGCGCGCAGCCACGTCGGCCCAGTCGCGGCCCGAGTGCCCCATTTCGACACTCGAGACGGGCGGGCCCGTGGCCTGGTTCTCGAGCGCGCCGCCCACGCGCAGCACGGTGTCGGTGGGACTCAGAGGATCGAGGAACACGCCGCGTGCTCGGCCGTCCCAGAACGCGTTGGGCGCATAGGCTGCGTTGATGTGCGACTGCGCCTTGCGCGTGGTGACCTGCGGCGCCATCCCGTAGACAGGGTCTAACGCATACGCACCACCCGCGACCGCGGAGGTCACGCCGGGCGAGCCCACGACGTCATCCGGAGTGCCGAAGGAACCGTCGAGCCCCGGGCTCGATGCTCCGCTCGCGTCGGGTCGCGAACGCGGATCGGACCCGCCCGTCTCGGCGCGGTGACAGCTGCCGCACGCCACGGTGCGCGAGGACGACAACTGCTCGTCCCAGAACAGCACCTTGCCGAGGTTCGCCTTGGCCGGGGTGAGCGGATTGCCCGGCGGCACCGGCGGCGGGCCCAGCGGCGGCAGCGGGGGCGGACCCACCTGTGCGATTGCGAATACGGGCAGCAGGACGAGCAAGTATTGCAGTCGGCGGAGCACCGGCCTGGTGTTCATGAACCCTCTCCGTGAAGCCTGCGGGTGGCGGCGGCCCGTGACGCGCCCGGTTCGGCGCCTCGGGGATGGGCGGCTCCACCGAGGGGGCAGTGGGCCGGTCTGGCTTCGCTCTCCTCGCAAGTCACGGTCCAGTCGAGTCGCGCCACGAGTCGGGTGAGTCTAACTCATTGCGGCCGATTGATTCGAGGGCCACCGTACAAGTGGAACCTCAGGTGACTCCTGCTCCGGGTTGAACCGGAGGGGACAGCGCCAGTGTCTCGGCTGTCCGTGCGCGGTCATCACACCGCAGCTCGAGAGGCGCCGCCCCTCCCGGGACAGCGCCTCGAAGCCACGGGCGACCTGAGCTCAGCGCGGGATCGTCAGGCCGCGCGGGCCCACGTACTCCGACATCGGTCGGATCAAGTGGTCCTCCGCGTGCTGCTCGATGACGTGTGCGGCCCAGCCGGCGGCGCGGCCACACGCGAACATCGCCACGAACGCGTTGGGCTGCAGTCCCAGCGACTGCAGCACCAGGGCCGTGAAAAACTCGACGTTCGTGCGCAGGTTGCGGCCGGGCTTCACGTCGTCCAGTACGCGGAGCACGGTTCGCTCCACCTCGCGCGCCAGCAGGAACAGGTGCTGGTCATGCAGCACGGCACCGCCCATCTCCTCGGCGACCGACGACAGCACTTCCGCTCGCGGGTCGCGCACCTTGTAGACGCGGTGACCAAATCCCATGATGCGCCGCCCGGCGGCCAGCTCGTTGCGCACCCACGGTTCGGCGTTCTCAGCGCTCTTGATCTCGAGCAGCATGTCGAGTACCGGTCCCGGCGCACCACCGTGCAGCGGGCCCTTCATGGCACCGATCGCACCCGTGACTGCGCTGACCATGTCGGATCGTGTGCTGGCGATGACGCGAGAAGTGAACGTGGACGCGTTCATGCCGTGGTCGATGACCGTCACCCAGTACGTGTCGAGCGCCTTCGCGGCAATCGGATCGGGCTCCTTGCCGAACACCATGTAGAGGAAGTTCGCAGCCAGCGACAGGTCGGAGCGCGGCGCGATCGGGTCCTTGCCTTCGAGCAGGCGGATGTTCGCAGCCACGATGGTCGGGAAGCGCGCCACGAGCATCTTGGCGTTGTCGAAGTCGGCACCTGGCGAGATGTCACTCGGGTTCTGCAGATCGAGCGACAGCGTGGCGCACGCCATGCGCAGCGTGTCGATCGGCGGCGCACCCTTCCTGGCGGCCTCTCTCACGATCTCGAGCGTGGTCTCGGGGAGCGCGCGATGTGACGCGATGGCGCGCGTCAGCTCCTCCTTCTCCGCGGCGGACGGCAGCCGGCCCTTCCACAACAGATGTGCCGCTTCCTCGAACGTGACCTTGCCCGCCAGCTCCTTGAGTTCGTAGCCGCCGATGATGAGCACGCCGTTCTGGCCGTCCACATGGCTCAGGCGCGTGGCTGCGGCGACCACTCCATCCAAGCCGCGGGGCTTGGCG
>CAZADU010000779.1:0-1695 GCA_964483945.1 uncultured bacterium | reverse complement strand
TGATGCTCGACGGCCAGGGCGCGGACGAGTTGCTCGGCGGCTATCACACGTTCGCCGCGGCGCGCCTGGCCTCGCTCGTACGGCAGGGACGCTGGCCCGAGGCGGCCTCGTTCGCGCGGCTCGCCTCGGCCGGCCCCGGGCGCGGGCCGCTGCTGCTGTGGGCCGGCGAGTTCCTGCTGCCGCCCGGCGTGCAGGCGCCGTTCCGCCGCATGGTCGGCCAGGAGTTGGTCCCGTCGTGGCTCGACGCACACTGGTTCACCGAGCGCGGCGTGCACATGGCGCCGGCCAAGTACACGTACGGTGCGACGCGCGAAGTCTTGCGCGAGCAACTCCACCGCGCCACGACGCACTCCAGCCTGCCCATGCTGTTGCGCTACGAGGACCGCAACTCGATGGCGCACTCGATCGAGAGTCGCGTGCCGTTCCTGACCCACTCGCTCGCGGCGTTCATGCTGAGCCTGCCGGAGGAATTCCTGATCGCCCCGGACGGCACGTCCAAGGCCGTGTTCCGCCGTGCGATGCGAGGCCTCGTGCCCGACGCCATCCTCGACCGTCGCGACAAGATCGGGTTCGCCACACCCGAGCATGAATGGATGCCGCGACTGGGGGAACGCGTAGACGCTCTTTTGACGGACGAGAGTCTCGCCCGCATCCCGGCGCTGCGGCCCGCAGCACTCCGCGCGCAGTGGCGCGCGATCCGCGCAGGGCAACCACGCCGCGACTTCCGCGCGTGGCGCTGGATGAACCTGGTGGAGTGGGCAAGGCGCACCGGGGCGGACTTCTCGTGAGCCTGAACGAACCGGGCCTCGCTTCGCGTGGCGCGCCCGAGCCGGCCGGCGCGCCACGGCGACCCGCGGCCGCCCCGAAGCCACCTCGCGTGGTCCACCTCACTTCCGTGCACGAGGCGTTCGACACCCGCATCTTCATGAAAGAGTGTCGTTCGCTGGCCATGGCCGGCTACGAGGTGCTGCTCGTGGCCCCGCACGCTGCAGACGAGACGCGCGACGGCGTGCGAATCGTGGCGGTGCCGCGGCCCACGAGCCGGATCGAACGCGCGACGCGCACCGCGTGGCGCGTGTTCCGCGCGGGGCTCGCGCTGCGCGCCGACGTGTACCACCTGCACGACCCCGAGTTGCTGCCGTACGGGCTGCTCTTGAAACTGCTGGGTCGTCGCGTCATCTACGATGCGCATGAGAACCTGCCGAAAGACGTCTCGAGCAAGCATTACCTGCCCGCGCTGCTGCGCCGGGTGCTTGCGCTCACCGTGGACGTGGCCGAGCGCGCGGTGTGCTTCGCCTTTGACGGCATCGTCACGGTCACTCCCGGCATCGCCGTGCGGTTCCCGTACACGCGTACGGTGCTCGCGCGCAACTACCCGCTGCGCTCCGAGTTCCCGGCCGTGACTGGCGCGCCGTACGGCTCGCGCCGCGCGGCCGTCGTCTACCTGGGCGGGCTCAACGAGATCCGCGGCGTGCGCCAGATGGTGCGTGCGATCGGCCGCTTGGACGCCTCGCTCGGCGCCGAGTTGTGGCTGGCGGGCCGGTTCGACCCGCCGTCGCTCGAGCAGGAGCTGGCGCGTGAGCCCGGTTGGGCGCGCACGCGCCACCTGGGCTGGCTGTCGCGCGACGAGATCACCGCACGGCTGGCGCAAGCCCGGGTCGGGCTGATCGTGCTGCATCCGGTGCCGAATCACCT
>CAZADU010000778.1:0-2875 GCA_964483945.1 uncultured bacterium | reverse complement strand
GTACGCGCGCGGTCCTTGCGCAGCTCGCCGCGCAGGGTGTCGAGCACGGCGCGCTTGTTGGACTCCGACTCCATGTCGATGAAGTCCACCACGATGATGCCGCCGATGTCGCGCAACCGCAGCTGGCGTGGCACTTCGACCGCGGCCTCCATGTTCGTGCGGAAGATAGTCTCTTCCTGGTTCTTCTTGCCGGTGAACCGACCGGTGTTCACGTCGACCGCCACCAGGGCCTCGGCGTGGTCAATACAGATATAGCCGCCCTTTTTCAGCCACACTTTCCGCTCGAACGTCTTCTCGATCTGCGGCTCGATGCCGAACGCATCGAAGAGCGGGTCTTTGCCCTTATAATTCTTCACGCGGTCGGCCAGCTCAGGGCTCACGGCTTTCAAGTACGCCTGGATCTCGGCGAACGAGTCGGGGTCGTCGATGAAGACCTCCTCCACGTCCTCGGTGAACAGGTCACGGATGAGGCCCGCTGACATCTCGAGTTCGCGGTGCAGCAGCGCCGGCGCACGCGCGCTGCCCGTCTTCTTCTCGATCCTCTGCCACAGCCGTGTGAGGTGCCGGATGTCGGCCGCGTACTCGGCGTCGCCCTTGCCCTCGCCCGCGGTGCGCGCGATCACGCCGACGCCCTTGGGCTTCAGGTCCGAGAGGATCGCCTTGATACGCTGGCGCTCGGCGCGGTCCTCGATGCGGCGCGACACGCCGATGTGGTCCACGCCCGGCATCAACACGCAGAAGCGCCCCGGCAGGCTGATCTGCTGTGTGACGCGTGGGCCCTTGGTGCCGATGGACTCCTTGGTGATCTGGACCAGCACTTCCTGGCCCTTCTTCAAGTGGTCCTCGATCTTGGGGACCGGCGCGCGCCGGCGGCGCTTGGGGTCGCCGGTGATCTCGTCGGCGTCCGACAGGTCCTCGAGCCCGGACAGCGACTCGGCCAGGTCCGAGGCGTGCAGAAACCCCGTCTTGGGCAGGCCCATGTCCACGAACGCGGACTGCATTCCCGGCAGCACGGCGTTCACGCGGGCCTTGTAGATGTCGCCCACGTTACGGCGCTGCTCTGCGCGCTCGACGAACAGCTCGGCGAGTTCGTCGTTCTCGAGGATGGCGACGCGGGTCTCGTACGAGTCCGCGTTGATGATGATGCGCTGTCTCACGGGCGTCCTTCCCGGACGCGGAATCCTAGCGGCCTATCTCGGGTTCAACAGCTGGAGCGGTTCGCACCGCTCCCCCTCCCGGTCCGCCCACAGCGCCGTGCGTTCAACGTCCACGGTGCGGGGGTCGGCTTCGGGCACCAGCAATCCGAGCAGGTCGTCGGGACGTGCGGACGCACGCAGCGCGAAGCGCAGGTGCAGGTCCAGCACGGCCGGGGCCTCCTCGAGACTGGCGGTCATTCCCAGGATCGAAGGCTTGGCGTCGAATTCGCGTGCCTTGTCCTCGCTCTTTCGCCGCACGATGAGCAGGTCGCGCGCCAACAAGCGCGAGACACGATCCTCGAGTTCGGCGTGCAGCTGTCCGGGAGCGATCCCGGCCTCGGCGAGGAAGCTGCCCGGGAACCGTACCCGGTAGCTCGCGCCTTCCAGCTGACTCATGAGTGAGGGGGTCTTGAACAGGATGGGCCGGAAGCCGGTCACCTGGAGCCCGTGCGGCAGCACGGCGTTCAACCTCTCTGCGAGGTCGAAGCCCGGCGGTCGCGACAGTTCCAGATCGAACACTTCGGCCCGCGAACGAAATCCCAGCGGCAGAGGCGGCCCGAACGACATCTTGATGTGCGGGTGATGCCCCTGGGTAAAAGCGAGCGGTAGCCCGGAGCGGCGAAGTGCCCGCTCCCAGGTCCGCATGACGTCGAGATGCGAGACGAAGCGCATGGCCTCGCCCTTCGCGAACTCGATTCGGAAGCGCGTGCTCGTGGCCACGCCGCCCGCGGTCGCGAACGCGCCGACTTTGCCCGTGGAGCGGGCACGTCGGCCGAACGCGGGCGCCGGAAGCGTGGCGAGTACTTGCTGTAGATCCAAAGCCTGATGTGGCTGCTTCACCCACGGCCGCTGGTTGCAGTCCACCACACCGCACGCGAAGCACACGTCCTCGAGGCGGCAGTCCTCCAGCGCCACCGCCTTCTCGGCTCGGCGCAGGTCGCGGACCAGGAACTTCTTCGTCACCGGGGACTGCACCACGTCCCACGGCTGTTCGATCTCGGGGTCGCGCTCGATCAGATAGCGCTCGGCGTCCACCCCGTGTACCGCGAACACGTCGAGCCACGTGGCGAAGCGCAGGTGCTCGCTCCACGCGTCGAATCGGCAGCCGCGACGGTACGCCGCCTCGATCACCGTACCCAGTCGGCGGTCGCCGCGCGTGAACACGCCCTCGAGCAGGCTGGTCTCGGCGTCGCGGTACTTGAGCGTGATGGGCTTGCCCTTCACCGCCTCGCGCAGCACGCCGAGACGGCGGTTCAGCTCCTTCGTGTCCACCTGCGCGGCCCACGCGAACGGCGTGTGCGGCTTGGGCACGTGCGGTGAGACGCTCACGGTGATGCGGAAGCTCTTGTTGCCGGCGTCACGCGCGGCCTGCCACGCCTTGTGCCCCAGCTCGAGGATGGCCTTGAGATCGTCATCGGTCTCGGTCGGCAGGCCGCACATGAAGTAGAGCTTGGCCCCGGTGTAGCCCTCGCGCGCGGCGGTCGCCACCGACGTGAGCAACTCGGCCTCGGTGTGGTTCTTGTTGATGACGTCGCGCATGCGCTGACTGCCCGCCTCGGGGGCGAGTGTGATGTTGCCCTTCTTCTGCGCGGCGATGCGTCGCGCCACGTCGGCGGGCACGTTGTCGGGTCGCGTCGAGGGCAGCGACAGCTGCACGCGCGTCGGGCACAGAAGGTCGG
>CAZADU010000777.1:0-2234 GCA_964483945.1 uncultured bacterium | reverse complement strand
GTTCGGCTCTGCCTGCAGGCGCAGCAGCGGCGGCAGCACCATCGCGGCGAGGCCCGCCGCCATGGCCTCATTGCCCTCCATCCCGGCGGCCATCTGGATGCAGGGCACGAACAGCACCAGCGCCGTGGCGACCCACGCGGTCGCCGCCGAGGCACCGAACCGTCTCGTCAGGTTGTAGGCGACCACCCCGGCCGCGAGCCCTGCGAGCGCCCCGATACCGCGTAGCCCGGCGACCACTGCGCGCGGTCCCAACGGATCCAGCAGGCTCCAAACGGCGGCACCGACGAGATAGTAGAGCGGCGGGTGAAAGGTCGACCAGCCTTCCGTCGGGTGGGGCAGTCGCCCCTCGTCGAGGATCGTGAGGATGTATCCCGCGTGGCCCGGTGCATCGTATCCGATGAGCGGCGGAAGCGACCAGGCGTTCCACGCGCGCTGCGCCGCCGCGGCCAGGACGAGGAGCCAGAGCGCCGCCGTGGCTCCTCGCGCGTTGCGTCCGCTCTCCCTCACGGTCCGTGCCGGCGACGGTTGAGGGCTGCCCAGCAGCGCTCAATCTCGGTGTCGTGCCAGTCCCACAACCTCTCCGGGGCCTGGTCCACGGATTTGGGACTCTCGTTCCACCCGCACGGGTAAGCCGCGACGCCGAGCTGCTGCACGCCCACGGACCACGCCAATGCAACCACAAAGAGCACTGCCACGAAGGGTCGCCCGCGCCGCGGCAGCGGAGTCAGCGCCAGCCAGAGCCCAAAGAACGGCAGGAGGTCAGCCATGTGGCGTGGCCCAAACACCCACCCACCCCACCAGGTGGCGATGAAGCCATACAGCAGGAATATGAGAACGGCAGCGAGGCTGATCCAGCGCAGCGGCGGCATCGCGGTCACGGCGAGGCAGCGCCATAGACCCGGCAACGCGAAAAGGAGGATCGGACTGTAGACGAAGAGTCCACGGCTCGGCGCCGCGAGCTTCCCCGCCAGGTGCATGAGAGAGAAGTGAAAGAAGGAGGTCACGGCATGCGTGCGCGCGATGCCGCTCACGATATCCACGCGTCCACCGAGGAGTGAACCATGGAGGCGCCAGTTGGCATACAGCGCCAGCGTGCCGATGCCGATCACCCCTGCCGCGGTGAGCCATCTTCCCCGCGGTGTGCCGGACCGCCACGTGTCGACGACGACCAGCAGCGCCGCCGGAACCAGGATGGGCCGGCAGGCCGTCGCCGTGGCAAGGGCCACGCCAGCCAGCGGGTAGAGTGAGGGCCGGCGCGGCGCGTACGACCACACCGCGAGACCCACAGTCAGCCACAGGGTCGCCGCGGTGTGCTCCCAGAGCCCCGCCGCGGTGATCGTCCGGAAGCACGTGGCCAGCCCGACGACGCCGGTGGCCAGCAACGCCCTTGGAATCGAGGTGATCGCGAGCAGCCACAGGCCGAGGATCACGAGCGCCGTGGTGGCGACCCAAGCCGCGACGGTATTGAAGGTCAGGGCCCACGGCGACGCCGGCTGGTGACGGTAGGCAAGAAAGAATGGTGCGAAGGTCAGCGACACGGCGAGGGGTTCGATGCTGTAGAGGTCGGCGCCGCGCCAGCGCAGTGCGTAGTCCTCGTCGGCCTTGGGGCCGAGACCGGGCAAATACTCCTGCACGCCGAGGTTGCCCTCGAGCACAATTGACTGTGCCGTGAGACCCACCGAGACGGTTTCGGGGACCCACGCGAGTAGTGGGTTCGTTGTGTAGAGTCGCACGAGCAGCGGCGCGGCCAAGAGGAGGGAACCCACCGCACCCGCGCGTCGCCAGCCGAACCCGCCGAGCGCGCCGCTAGCCACCCGGTTCACGACTACTGCACGCACCTGAGTATGCACCCCTCGGGGCTCACAGGTCCCGAGAACGCCTGACGCTGGGGACGGCTTCCAACGACCACTGGACTCATGGATGACAAGTTCGGATCAGCAAGTGCTGACGTTCACCACAGCGGTCCTGCTATGAGTTCCTCAACAGATGCATCTGGCTATCATGCGCCTTCCAAGGTCGCAAGCTACCACGGAAATGCACCAGTGGAAGGACCCTGCGCGGCACCACAAGAGCGTGCGCCCCGAGTACTGCCCGTCTTTTCGGGTGATATCCTGCTGGAGTCGCCTTGGGGCTATCCGATAATGTGATTGACAATTGGCCCCAGCCGCCAACATTGAATCGCTCGAATGGGGACGAGATACAGGGCACAAGATACAAGATACAACACACAAGAT
>CAZADU010000776.1:0-1545 GCA_964483945.1 uncultured bacterium | reverse complement strand
GCTGCAGCATGCGCTCGAGCGGCGCGGGCTGTACACGCGCGTGATGAGCGCGATCCAGATGGACCAGGTGTGCGAGCCTTGGATCCGGCGGCGTGCCGTGCGTCATCTCGAGAAGGGCCGCATCGTGGTCATGGCGGCCGGCACGGGTAATCCGTACTTCACGACGGACACCGCGGCCGTGCTGCGCGCCATCGAGGTGGGGGCCGACGTGGTGTTGAAGGGCACGAAGGTGGACGGCATCTATTCGGGTGACCCCAAGAAGGACGCGACTGCGACGTTCTTCCCCCGCATCGGTTACATGGATATCCTGAACAAGGACCTCAAGGTCATGGACGCCACCGCGATCTCGCTGTGCCGGGACAACCGGCTGCCGCTGATCGTGTTCAACGTCGGCGTCCGCGGCAACCTCGTGAAGATCGTGAACGGAGAATCGGTCGGCACGGTCGTGGGAGAGTGACGCGATGCAATCCAAGACGCTGAGCGAGGCGGATGAGCGTATGAAGAAGGCGGTGGAGTTCGTCCGCCACGAGCTGAACGGCATTCGCACCGGCAAGGCGAGCCCGCAGCTGCTCGACACCGTGAAGGTCGAAGCTTACGGCTCGCACGTGCCCATCCAGCAGGTCGGGTCGGTGAGCGCCCCTGAACCGCGCCTGCTCGTCATCCAGCCGTGGGACAAGAGCCTCATCAAGGCCATCTGCAAGGGCATCAACGAGGCGAACCTGGGCGTGAACCCGACCGACGACGGCGCGGTGGTGCGCATCCCGATTCCGACGCTGACCGAGGAGCGCCGCAAGGACCTGGTCAAGCTGATCTCGCGTTTCGCCGAGGAGGGTCGCGTCGCCATCCGCCAGGTGCGTCACGACGCCAACAAGGACCTCAAGCACCAGGAGGACGCGGGGACGCTGCCGGCGGACGACGCCAAGCGCCAGACCGCTGAAGTGCAGAAGATGACCGACAAGTTCACCACCTCGATCGACGAGATGCTGAAGAAGAAGACCGCGGAGGTCATGGAGATCTGACCGGTGCGGCGCCGCGTCCGGACTCGCGCCGGGCTTGGCGCCGCAAGGTCGCGATCCCCGGAGACGCCTCGTTGACGCGAACGCCGACCGCCGAGGACCTGATCGCGCGCGGGAATATCCCGCGCCACGTCGCGATCATCATGGATGGCAATGGCCGCTGGGCTAAAGCTCGTGGCGTGCCTCGGATCATGGGGCATCGGGCCGGCCGCGAGTCGGTGCGCGAAGCGGTGAGGGGCTGCGCTTCGCTCGGCGTCGAGGTGCTGACGCTTTACACGTTCTCGATCGAGAACTGGCAGCGGCCTGCGCGCGAGGTGAGCGCGCTCATGACCATCCTGCGCCAGACGTTGCGCGCCGAGCGCAAGGAGCTCAAGGCGAACAACGTGCGGCTCCAGGTCCTGGGCCGCCCCGCCGACCTGCCTGCCGCGGTGCGCGACGAGATCGCGGCAACGCAGGCTTACCTCGAGCACAGCACCGGCCTGCAGTTGAATCTGGCGTTGTCCTACAGCGGCCGCGCCGAGATCGTCGA
>CAZADU010000775.1:0-7695 GCA_964483945.1 uncultured bacterium | reverse complement strand
ATGGGCGAGATGGACCGTAGCGCGCTGGTCGCGGCTCGGATGAGTGAGGGATGTCCCTGTTCCTCGAGCACACCCATGCGCAACACCTCGCCCGAGTGCGCGATCTCCATCTCGACCACGGTCCAGCCGCCCTCCTTGAGGACGCCCATGTAGTAGGCCGGAGGCGCAATCCAGGCTTGCATGAGCCTTCGGCCGAAGCGCTGCATCCACGGGGCCCAGTCCCACGCCGTGGTGTTGAGGCTCACGTCACCGGTCAGCGCGGCATTGCCATCGGGGTGGTCCATCTCCCCCTGACGGATGTCGGAATTGCCGGGCGAAGCCGAGCTATTCGGGAAGCGCTCGCTCGTCTGCCCGGCGTCTCGCAGCACGAGCGGCGTGGTCGGTGTGGTCGGCGAAGGTCCGGCGCCCCTGGGCGCCTCGAGTGTCGCCTTCCCGACCGAAGTCTCAGACCGTTTCGCATCCGGTGCCGCCGGCGAGACGGGCTCGCTCCTGGGCGCCGGTTCCATACGGCCGCTCTCGAGGGCGACCGACGGCATGTCATGTTCGCCGGTCATCCGCGGCAGCGACTCGTTCCCGCCAGGCACCCGGTCACGCGCGCGGCTGGTCACATTGCTCAGGAAGTCGGCCCGTTCGGGGGCCTTGTCCGCGCGGTCCGCCGGCAGCTCGGTGAAGTACGTCGGCGCCTGCGATGTGGCCGCCGTCGGAGGTGGAGTGACGAACCGGAGCTTGAGGGGCTCGAGCTTGGGGGCCGGGGGCGGGGTCGGCGCGAACTGCCCTCTCGCCTGAAGGCCGATCATCGCCAACACGTGCAGCGCCACGGCCAGAGTCCATGCCATGACCCAGCTGCGGCGGTCGGGGTGCCGCTGGAGTGCGAGCACCCTCACGTCAGCGGGCATTCGGGGTCTGGGCTTCGTGCGTCACGACATTCCTTTCGCCTCGGCCGGCCGGCGCGGTCAGCCCGCCTGTCCGAACAGCAGCGCGCTACCGAGCCGCCAGCTTCCAGATCCTTCCTTCGTGCGTCACCACGTACAGCTCGCCATCGCCGTCCTCACCGAATGACGTGACGCTGCCAAGCGTACCCACGCTCCACTCGCGCGGCTCGCTGGCCTTGGCGCCGTCCCAACGGAACGAGCGCAGCCAGCCGCGGCAGTAGTCCGAGAAGAAGATGGTGCCGGCGAGCGTGGGCATGGCCTTGCCCCGGTACGCGTAGCCGCCGGTCACCGAGCAGCCGTCGTCGTGGTCGTACTCGAGCGCGGGCTCCACCAGGTTCGCGGGGCGCGGCCGCGGCAGGCCGAAGCCATGCGAGCCCTCGCGAACGCTCCAGCCGTAGTTCAAGCCGGGCGCGGAAGCGTCGACCACGTCCAGCTCCTCCCACTTGTTCTGGCCGACGTCGCCGATGATCAGGCGTTTCGCCACGTGGTCGAATGAGAACCGCCACGGGTTGCGCAAGCCCATCGCCCAGATCTCCGCACGGCCAGCCTGAGGCCGCCCCTTAAACGGGTTGCCATCGGGTATCGCGTACGGGTCGCCGCGGTCCACGTCGAGCCTCAGCATCTTGCCCAAGTGCGAGCGACTGTTCTGACCGTGGCCCATGGGGTCACCACCAGCGCCGCCGTCGCCCATGCCGATGTAGAGCATCCCGTCGAGCCCGAATGCCACCATGCCACCGTTGTGGTTCGCGAACGGCTGGTCCACGGTGAGGATGCGCTTGGCGGTGGCGCGGTCAGCGGTGTTTCGGTCAGCCCGCACGGTGAAGCGCTCGACCTGCGTGTCGCCGTCGCGATCGGTGTAGTTCACGTACAGAAGCCCGTTACTCGCGTAGGCGGGATGGAACGCGAGCCCCAGCAGCCCGCGTTCACCGCCGGCCTTCACTCGGTCCGTGAGGTCGAGGAAGACCTCCTTCGAGGGCCGCCCACCCTCGATCCAGCGGATGCGGCCCGGCTGCTCCACCACGAACAACCGCGCGTCGCCGGGCGCGGAACACAGGAACAGCGGTTGCTCGAACCCGTCCCCGGCGACCACCGCCTTGATGACCTCAGCACGGGCGAACTTGGGCGTGTCGGCACGCAGCGCGATCGCACACATGAGCATGGGGGTCACGGCGCACAGCGTGAGTCGGGCGAGGCGAGGGATATGCATGCCCGCAGGATATCGCGGGCCACCCCAGGTCCGCACGCCACCTCGAACGCATGCGGCCCCGGGCGTGACAAACGCCCGGGGCCGCGTCAGGAAGTTGTGCGCTTAGAACTGCTGCTTCTCGGTCGAATCCGCGAGTGCCTGCGTGGCCGACTCGCCGCCCGAGATGACGTTCTGCAGCGCGTCGAACCAGCCGGTGCCCACGAAGCTCTGGTGCTTCACGGCCGCGTAGCCCTGCGACGCGGCCAGGTCGAACTCGCGGTCCTGCAGCTTCGAGTATGCGGTCATGCCGCTGTCGCGGTAGCCGCGGGCCAGCTCGAACATGCTGAGGTTCAGCGCATGGAACCCGGCCAGCGTGACGAACTGGAACTTGTAGCCCATGGCCCCCAGCTCGCGCTGGAACTTCGCGATGGAGGCCGCATCCAGCTTCTTGCTCCAGTTGAAGCTGGGCGAGCAGTTGTAGGCCAGCATCTTGCCCGGGAACTTCGAGCGGATGGCCTCGGCGAAGTGGCGTGCCTCGTCCAGGTCGGGCGTGCTGGTCTCGCACCAGACGAGATCGGCCACGGGCGCGTAGGCGAGGCCGCGGTCGATGGCCATGTCGAGGCCGTTTCGGATTCGATAGAAGCCCTCGGCCGTGCGCTCGCCGGTGATGAACCGGTGGTCGCGCGGGTCGATGTCGCTCGTGATGAGCGTGGCCGACTGTGCGTCGGTGCGCGCCACGAGCACGGTGGGCACGTCGAGCACGTCAGCGGCGAGTCGCGCAGCGCCCAGCTTCTGCACGAACTCGCGCGTCGGCACCAGCACCTTGCCGCCCAGGTGGCCGCACTTCTTGGCCGAGGCGAGTTGGTCCTCGAAGTGCACGCCCGACGCACCGGCCTCGATCATGCCCTTCCTCAGCTCGTAGGCGTTCAGGTCGCCGCCAAAGCCAGCTTCGGCGTCGGCCACGATCGGCGCCATCCATTGCGTGGCGGACTTGCCCTCGAGGTGCGCGATCTGGTCGGCGCGCTGCAGCGCGTTGTTGATGCGCCGCACCACGTAGGGCACGGAGTCGGCGGGGTAGAGACTCTGGTCGGGGTACATCTGGCCGGCCGTGTTGGCGTCGGCGGCCACCTGCCAGCCCGAGAGGTAGATGGCCTGGAGTCCGGCCGCGACCATCTCCACTGCCTGGTTGCCGGTGAGCGCACCCAGCGCGCGCACCGGCTCGTCGGCCTGCAGCAAGGTCCACAGCCGCTCGGCACCATCACGCGCGATGGAGTGCTCCACGTGC
Source organism: uncultured bacterium (assembly GCA_964483945.1). GTDB lineage: Bacteria > Eisenbacteria > RBG-16-71-46 > RBG-16-71-46 > RBG-16-71-46 > JAIOPA01. The sequence continues at coordinate 4,292 of CAZADU010000775.1, read as the reverse complement.
ACGGAGCCACGCAGGCGTGTCACGTCGTCAGACCTGTAGCGACGCTCGACGCCCTGCCAGCGGGCGTCCCGGCTCCAACCCTGTGTGATCGCGGCGGCGTCTCTGGGCTTGCTCATGGTTCGGTCCTCTTGGGATGCGGTCAGGCGGCATCGCGGCCGCGCGTATGCATTCAGGTCCTCACACCGTGGCGGCCGAGAGCCGTCAGCGATGAGAAATCACTTCGGGTCGAACACCTCGTTCTCGATGCTCCAACGGCTCTGGCGGCACGCCTCCATGAGCGTGGCCGCGTCGCCGGCATCGCGGCCCTGCGGCAGCTCGTGGATGAGCCGCGCCAGTTCCTCGTCCAGCACGCGCGCGAGCAGCGCCGCGTCGTGCATCACCGGCGCACCGGACTCGTCCACCACGCTCACGCGGTCGCGATGCCGCACGCGCTGCGCCAGCATGAGTCGGTAGATGCGGTCGGTCGCCAGGTCCTCCATGTAGCCGTCCAGCAGGCTCGCGCCCTTGCCGTTCAGCACGCCGTTGCGATAGCGGATCACGGTGCGCGCGGCGGCACGTGTGCCGGCCAGCGTGTGCACGCCCACGCCCGCGGGCGTGGGGCGCAGGTCCGGATAGCGCTCCACGTTCGGCGCGCGCACGAACGCCTGGTTGGGCGCGGGGAACTGTGCGACGGCGATGGCGTTCTGGTCGGGATGGCCGGTCCAAGCGCCATCCATGCCGCAGACGGCCTCGTTGCGCTTGTCCTTCTCGAGCACGGCGAGGGCGCGTGCATTGAGTTCGGCATCGGCGCGGCTTGGGTAGAGCGCGGTCATACCGCCGATCGCCAGCGCGCCGCGACGATGGCAGATGTCCACCAGCAGGTGGCGCAGGCGCTGGAAGAACGGCACGTCATGCGGGATCGTGTTGCGATCGGGTAGCACCCACGCCGGGTCCCTGAGGTTCCAGTGGATCAGGCTCGCCATGTAGTCCCAGCGCCCGAGGTTCAGGCCCACGATGTGGTCACGCAGGCCGTGCAGGAACTCCTCCATCTCGTAGGCGAGCGGATGCGACTCCACGAGCGCCATGCAGCGGATGGCGTGTCGCGGCCAGCCGAGCGCCTCGGCGATGGCGGCGAAGGCGCTGGCCCACCACAGCGCTTCCTCGGCCGACTCGCTCTTGGGGATATAGATGGCGAGTGGGTGGCGCAGCCTGGCAGGGTCCACCTGATAAGCGATCAGGGCGAGGTCGAACAGCGACGCACTCGTGAGCCCGTCCGGCGTGACCCCGGCCTGCGACAGGTGCAGGCCGCGCACGCGGCTCCAAACGACCACGTTCGAGGGCTCGATGCCCACGGTGCGGTTTCGCTTGGCGTCGTGGTAGGTGAGCGTGCCGTGCAACGCGGCGAGGATGTTGGCCACGCCGAGCCCGAGCGACTCCCAGCGGTTGGCCATCGAATCCTCGAGGTCCAGCATCACGCCGGGGGCCCCCGAGTTAAGCATCTTCACCACCAGTTCAGCATCGTCGGCGGGGCCTGTCATCTGATTGCGCTGGTCGGCGCACCACGCCGGCACCTCGATGCGCCAGTCATCCAGCGTGGCGGGGGAGGGCTCGTGATGCGTCGGCAGCGTTCCCCGCTCGTGCGCACGACGCAGGCGCTCGGCCCGCGCCTGGGCGAGCATCTGCTGGCGTGGCGTGAACTCGGCGTGCAGCTTCGCATGGAACGCGGCGAAGCCGGCGGGGAGGTGCCGCGCCGGGTCGAAGCCTGACGGCGTGTCGTTGAATCGCACGAGATCGGCGGTGCTCACGAGTGTCCCCCGGGTGAACAGTGCGCCCGCAGCCATGATAGGACCGCGGGCAAGCTGTCGTGTTATCGGCCCCGCAGCGGGCGCGCTTGATTGCGGGCCGTGGGGCCACGCCGCCTTAGACTCGCCTACCGCGATGCTGGAGGCATGAGTCGTAAGTCGCTGCCACGATGAAGGGTGTGCCGAGCCAGTTCGTCCGTCCGCTCGCACGGCTCCGGCCCGCCACCGCTTCGCTTTGAACGCGCGACTAGTGCGTGTGTCCCCCGCCGCCCGCCTTGAAGCCTTCGATGGCGGCCCGGGTCTCGGCCGAACTCCAGTCCATGGGTCCGCGGGCCTGGTGCACCAGATGGCCCTCGGAATTGTAGATCAGCGTTTCGGGGATGTTGCGGACCCCGATCAGCGAGGCGGTCTTCCCCTGCGGATCCGCGTAAAGCTTCGGTTGTGCGACGAGGATTGTTGGTCGTGACTGCGATGCCGGCCGGGGCCGCGCCTGGCGCCCTCACCCGGACGTGTCAGTCGGCGAGCTTGAGCGAGTGCCGGCGCTGGTTGCGGATGGGCGCTGTGCGCACCTCCCCTCGGTAGTAACTCGCCCATTCGGCGGGCAGCCCCACGCGCGCGGGGAACCGGCGCGCCGAGAGCATCCTCGCCACGCTCAGCGGGCGGTCCTGCAGCCCCGCACGCATCGCCGGCGTCGGCCCGCCGCGGCGCTCGGAGAACGGCTTGGCGAAGTTCTGCCAGGCGATCAGCCAGGCGGCCCGTTCGACCACCGACTGGTGCAGCTTGGAGAACGCGATGGTCTCGCGCTTGTGGTTGGCACTGTTGTGCCGCAGCGACTGGTCGAGCCGGTTGGCCGGGAACAGCGGGTTGCCCGCGGTGCGGGCCTCGAGGCTGCTCGTCCGCTCATGGCGGATCGTGTAGCCCGCGAGCCGGCGCAGGGCGCGCGGGTAGTCCGCGTGCTCGTCCGAACGCACCACCAGCGGCTGCGGCTCGGGGGCGGCGATGCGCAGCGCGGTCGTCGTGCCGTTCTCGATCGCGCGCGGGTCCGGCCGGCCATCGCGTGCCTCGAGCCGGGCGCGGCGGTGTCGCTGCAAGGCGGTCATGCGCCCCTTGCGGCGCAGCGGCGAGAGGGTGAACGCGTAGCAGAAGTGCGACACCCCGACGACGAGGTTCAGGTACAGCGGATGGTACTGGCTGAAGGCGAACGACTCGAACCCGTCCACCACCACCGGCTCCTCGATCGGCCGCCGGGGGCGCAGCTCCCAGAGCAGCAGCAGTGCCTGGCGGCCGATGCGCGCGGCCAGCCGCATGACCGTCGGTGGGCGGCAGGACTTGTCGCGGGCGATCTGGCGGTAGCCGGAGCAGGCGAGCAGCCCGTGCGCGACCGGCAGCAGCAGCTCGGGCCGGCGCAGCCAGTAGGTGATGTGGAACGTCTGCGAGCTGAACGTGTGCCCGCAGTGGCCGCAGCGGAAACGCGGGATGCGCCGCGGCGAGGCCCGACGAGTGAAGCTGCCATGGCGACTCCAGCGCCACCCCACACGGCAACGGTGGAAAGCGCAATCGGTTCGCGGACAGTGCGGGGGCACGAAGGGGTCGCTGGTGTCGGACATGTAGCCCTGACCCGTGCACTCTGCATGCCGCCAACAATCCTCGTCGCACAACCGAATCCTTTGCTGTCCCAGAAGTCACGCTCTATGCGTGCCGGGACCACTCTGGTGGTCTCCAGCCTTGTCCGCGTGGCGCCTCCAAGGCCCGGACGCTATGCTGCCGCGACGCGCCACTGTGGGCCCGCGAGCCCCTGACCCCGGCGGGCCTCATGGCCCGCGATCCAGGTGACTCTCCATGGCGGATCTGTCGATTGATTTTGCGGGTATTAGAAGCCCCAATCCGTTCTGGTTGGCCAGTGCTCCGCCCACCAATACCGGCGAGCAGATCATGCGCGCGTTCGACGCGGGCTGGGGTGGCGCGGTGTGGAAGACGCTCGGCGACCCGATCGTGGACTCGTCCAGTCGCTTTGGCGCGCTGCACGTGAACGGCTCGCGCATGGTGGGGTTCAACAACATCGAGCTGATCACCGACCGGCCGCTCGAAGTGAACCTGCGTGAAGTGCGCGAAGTGAAGCGGCGCTACCCCAAGCACGCGGTGATCGTCTCACTCATGGTCGAGTCCGAGGCCGACTGGCGCGAGATCATCCAGCGCTCGGTCGATGCCGGTGCCGACGGCCTGGAACTCAACTTCGGCTGCCCGCACGGCATGTGCGAACGCGGCATGGGCTCGGCGGTGGGGGCGGAGCCCGAGGTATTGAAGACGGTGGCGGGCTGGGCGGTGAAGTATTCCAGCGTGCCGGTGCTGATCAAGCTCACGCCCAATGTCGGCGACATCCTCGAACCCGGCGTCGCGGCGGTCGAAGCGGGCGTTCATGGCCTGGCGCTCAGCAACACCATCAAGAGCATCACCGGCGTGGACCTTGACGCCATGGTGCCGCAGCCGGTGGTGGGCAAGCGTTCCACGAAC
>CAZADU010000774.1:0-2909 GCA_964483945.1 uncultured bacterium | reverse complement strand
CCGAGCAGGAAAGCCAGCGTGCCACCGCGCCCGAAGCCGAGCACGGCGAAACGGTCGCGCTCGACCCCGGGTCGGCGCGCCAGTCCCTCCAGCGCGCGATCGAGCTCGACCCGCGCGTGCCGGTCGGAGTCCTGGGCGAGCTCGGAGAGCGCGTGGAGCTGCACCACGAGCTCGCCGGAGCCGAGCCGCTCGCCGGCGGCGCGCGCCAGCGCCAGACCGCCGGGCGTGTCTTCGTGCAGCACGAGCAGCGCGGCAGCGCGCGGAGCGGAAGTCTCGTTCAGGATTTCAGGATCTCCTCGCGTGAAAAGAATCGGTGCAACTCTCGGACGGGTCGAGGATCCTGCCACGCGAGCGGGTTCCACGCTCGAACTCTCCGAGCGTTGCGGCGCCCTCGCTGCCGAGTCCGTACCCTCGCTCGTGTGCCCGTGCCGCGCTACTCGAGGCCCTGCCGGCCGCCGCCCTGGGCGCGCGGGGGTCACGCGCAGACCCTGTGGGCCCATGTGTTGCCCGTGCGCGGAACGCCGCTTTCACGGCGGGTGGACGCGAGCCGGCGCGAGGTCGCGCTCGACGACGGCGATCGCCTGGTCGTGCACACGCTCCCGGGCACGAGCGGGGTACGCGTGCACCTCTTCCACGGACTCGCGAGCGATGTGGACTCCGAGACGATGCGCCGCACCGCGGGCGTGCTCGCGGCGCGCGGCCACTCGGTGTGGGCCGCGAACCACCGCGGCTGCGGGGCGGGACGCGGGCTCGCGGCGCGGCCCTACCATTCCGGCAGCAGCGCGGATCTCGCGGCCGTGCTGGCCGCCAGCCGGGCCGATGGGCCCGCGCTCGCGCACCTTGCGCTCGGCTTCTCGCTCAGCGGCAACGCCCTGTTGCTGATGGCCGCCGAGCAGCGCGCGCCCTGGCTGCGCGGCCTGATCAGCGTCAATCCACCGGTCGACCTCGCGCGCGCTTCGGTGGACATCCATCGTGGTGCGTGTCGGCTCGTCCAGCAGCAGCAAGTTGCTGGGGGTGAGCAGCAGCCGCGCCAGCGCGATGCGCTGGCGCTCGCCGCCGGACAACACGCGGCACTTCTTGAACACGTCGTCGCCCGAGAACAGGAACGTGCCGAGCAGCGCACGCAGACGCGGGCGCCAGTCGTCGCTCGCCACCTCCTCGAGAGCGCCGAGCACGGTGAGCGAGCCGTCCAGCGTCTCGGCCGCGTGCTGAGCGAAATAGCCCGCCCTCGTGGCGGTCGACTGCTCGCGCTCGCCCGAGCGCGGCACCAGCTGCCCTGCGAGCACGCGCAGCAGTGTGGTCTTGCCCGCGCCGTTCGCTCCCACGATAGCCAGCTTCTCGCCGTTCTCGAGCTCGACGCGCGCGTGCGACAGCACGTCGGGCATGTCGCTGTAGCCGAACGACACGTCGCGCAACCGCAGCAGCGTGCGTCCGGCGTGTGGCGGAGCTGGGAACGCGAAGCGCAGCGAGCGGGCCGAGCGCGGGATCACCACGCGTTGCGACTTGAGCCGTTCGATCTGCTTGCGTTTGCTCTGCGCAGCACTCGCCTTGGTGTTCTTGGCGCCGAAGCGCTCCACGAAGCGCTGCAGCTGGGCGATCTTGGAGTCGAGCTGCGCGTTAGCCGCCGCGGCCTGCTCACGGCGCAGCTCCTTCTCCTCCAAGTAGAGCGAGAATCGCATGCTGTATGGCGTTAGCTGGCCGTCGTCGAGTTCCCGCACTTCGGTGGCGACCCGATCGAGGAACACACGGTCATGCGACACCACCACGAGCCCGCCGCGAAAGTCCTCGAGGTAGTCTTCGAGCCACTCCATCGCCGGCAGATCAAGGTGATTCGTGGGCTCGTCCAGGAACAGCACGGTGGGGTCGGCGAGCAGCAGCGCGGCCAGCGCGGCGCGCATGCGCCAGCCGCCCGAGAACTCCGCCAGCGGGCGGTCCTGGTCGACGGGCGCGAAGCCAAGCCCCGACAGCACACGGCGTGCCTCGGGCTCGAGCGAGTGCTCGTCGCCGTGCTCGAGGTGATGTTGAAGATCTCCGGCGCGTTCGAGCATCGCCTCGAGCCGCGCATCGTCCGGCTGGATGCTCGACAGTTCCGTGTGCAGCTCGTCGAGTTCCACCCGCAGGTCGAGCAGCGCGCGGTGCGCTTCCATGGCTCGGTCGAGCACGGTGCCGTCGTAGCGCTCGGCGGCCTCCTGCGGCAGGTAGCCGATGCGCGTGCCGCGCGGCCGAACGCACTGGCCGTCCTCGGGCGTGTACTCGTCCAGGATGAGCCGGATGAGCGTGGTCTTGCCGGCGCCATTGGGTCCCACCAGCGCGCAACGGTCACCGGGTCCGATGACCCAGTCCACGCCGTCCAGCAGCACGCGATCGCCGACGCTGTAGCGCAGCCCCTGGAGTTGGATCACGGCCGACCCCCGTGCAAGACGCACGGGCGAGCCAGACCCTGACGAGGCGTTGAGCGCGGGGGGGGGATCGCCCCCGTTGACCCGGCCCGAGCCGGCAGCAGATAATCCAAAGTCCCCTCACCCCGGCATGTCTGCCGTGGCGTGGCGTGGGGCCACCCCCGGCCGAAAGGCGACTTCGCGCGCTCGTGCATCCTCAGCTCCGACATCTCTTCCCGCTCCTCGTCGCCGCCACGCTCGCGGCCGCCGTGCCCGACCCGGCGTGCGCCGCGACGTACACCGCGCCGCCGTACTACCGTCCCAAGGACTTCTCGCTCATCAAGAAGGACGGGGTTTACCACCTTTTCTACATCCGGCATAGCGACCTGCTGCCGGCATGGGCCACCGAGGTGGACTTCGGCCACGCCACATCGCCCGACCTCTACCGCTGGACGAACCTGCCCGAGGTGCTGCCGATCGACCCATACGGGTGGGACAACGCGCACGTCTGGGCTCCGCACGTGATCGAGG
>CAZADU010000773.1:0-2780 GCA_964483945.1 uncultured bacterium | reverse complement strand
GCCTTCCAGCACGTGGCGATCGTGGTGAGTGACATGGCGCGGGCCTACCGGAAGCTGCGCGAGAACCACGTGGCCCACGCCTCGAGCGGGCCCCAGCGGCTGCCCGACTGGAACCCGAACGCCGGCGGGATCGAGGCCTTCTACTTCCGCGACCCGGACGGCCACTTCCTCGAGCTGATCGCGTTCCCGGCCGGCAAGGGCGACCCGAAGTGGCAGCGCGCCGCCCAGAGCGGGCGGCTGTTCCTGGGCCTCGACCACACGGCGATCGTGGTCGCCGACACCGAGACCAGCCTGCGGCTCTACCGCGACGCGCTCGGCCTGCGGGTCGCGGGCGAGAGCGAGAACTGGGGCACCGAGCAGGAGCACCTCAACAACGTGTTCGGGGCGCGGCTGCGGATCACAGGCCTGCGGGCGGTGGCCGGGCCGGGGATCGAGCTGCTCGAGTACCTGGCGCCACGGGACGGACGCCCGGCGCCAGCCGATCTTTGCGCGAGCGACCTCCTGCACTGGCAGACGACGCTGGCGACGGCCGACGCCGCTGCCGCGGCGCGGCAGCTGCGTCCGCCGGCGGCGGACTGGGTCTCGCCCGGCGAGGTCGCGCTGCCCGCCGGCGAGGCAGGCTTCCGGCGCGGGCTCACGCTGCGCGACCCCGACGGGCACGCGCTGCGGCTCACGCAGAGGTGACCATGACTCGCGCGCACACGCCCCCGCTTGCCGCGCCCGACCGGCGCCGCGCGCGGATCGTCATCCTTGGCGGCGGCTTCGGAGGCGTCTACACGGCGCTCGCGCTCGAGAAGCAGCTCGGCAAGCGCGACGACTTCGAACTCGCGCTCGTCAACCGCGAGAACTACCTCGTTTTCCAGCCGCTGCTGCCCGAGGTGATCTCGGGCACGATCGGGATCACCGACGTGGTGAGCCCGATCCGGCGGCTGCTGCCGCGCACGACGCTGCACCTGCGCGACGTGGAGGCGATCGACCTCGAACGCCGTCTCGTGGTGCTGAGTCCGGGTTTCCGGCCGCACGCGGACGAGATCGAGTACGACCACCTGGTGCTGGCGCTCGGCAATGTGACCGACTTCCGCGGCCTGCCCGGGCTGCCCGAGCACGCGATGCCGTTCAAGAACCTCGGCGACGCGCTCGCGCTCAGGAACCACGTGATCCGTTGCCTGGCCGAGGCCGCCATCGAGCAGCACGACCTCGAGCTGCGGCGCGAGCTGCTGACGTTCGTCGTTGCCGGCGGAGGCTTCTCCGGTGTCGAAGTGGCGGCCGAGCTCAACGACTTCGTGCGCGCGGTGCTGCCGAACTACCGCGGGCTCAGGGCCGAGGAGCTGCGGGTGGTGCTGCTCCACTCACAGGACCGCATCCTGCCCGAGATGGCCGAGCCGCTCGCCTTCTTCGCGCAGCGCATCCTCACGCAGCGCGGCGTCGAGCTGCGGCTCAAGACGCGGCTCGCCGCGGCCACCGGGACGGCGGCCGTCCTCTCCGGCGGTGAACGGATCATGACGCGCACGCTCGTCTCGACGGTGCCGTCGTCTCCGCATCCGCTGATCGAGAGACTGGCTGTGCCGAAGGCCAAGGGCCGCGTGGTCACGACCGGGCAGCTCGAGGTCGAAGGCCACCCCGGCGTGTGGGCAGTGGGCGACTGCGCCCAGGTGATGACCCCGGACGGCGCGACCGCGCCCTCTACCGCGCAGCACGCGATCCGCGAGGGAGCGGTCGTGGCGCACAACATCGTGACCTCGCTGCGCGGCGGCACGCGAAAGGTCTTCGCCTTCAAGGGCCTCGGCAAGATGGGCTCGCTCGGCCACCGCTCGGCGGTCGCCGAGGTCTTCGGCATCCGGCTCTCGGGGTTCGTGGCCTGGTGGCTGTGGCGGACGATCTACCTGATGAAGATGCCGGGCTGGGGGCGGCGGCTCAAGGTCGCGGTCGACTGGACGCTCGACCTGGTGCTGCCGCCGGACCTCGTCCAGCTCCGGGTCGGCGGCACACGCGGGCTCTCGCGCGAGCACTACGAGCCCGGTCAGGACGTCTTCCGCCAGGGCGAGCTCGGCGACCGGCTGTACCTGATCCTGGCGGGCGAAGTCGACGTGGTTCGCGAGGAGATGGGCGAGAGCCGGGTCGTGGCGCGGCTCGGCCCCGGCCAGTGGTTCGGGGAGATGGCGATCCTGCACATGACGATCCGCAGCGCGAGCGTGCGCTGCGTCGCGGCGCTCGACGTGCTGAGCCTGCCGCGCGAGGAGTTCGGTGTGCTGGCCGCGCACCTGCCGGACCTGCGCCAGCGCTTCGACGCGCTGGCCGCGGAGCGACAGGCCGCGGCTCCCGACGTGGCAGCACCGCTGGCCTTGGCCGTGACGGCCCGGGAATAGCCCCCGGCCGCTGGGCCGCTAAACGAAGCGACCGCCCCCAGCCGGACCGACGGCGGACTGGCTGGTCCGGAAGTCGTCGCGCAGCTCGAGCCGGTGCGCCGCCCCCTCGATTGGCATTCGCCCCGCCTCCGCCCGTGTCAGAATCCCCGCCTCGGAATAATCGGAGGCCCGGGGGCGTTGCTCGCGACGGGGGGGACGCCGCCGAGAGTGGCGCCACTTGAACCATGAGGGACGATTCGAGGCGGAGATGCTTCCCCACCTGCACCCTCTTTGGTGCCGGGTACCGCATGACGGGGAACGCCCATGACGCCGAGGACCTGGTCCAGGAGACCTTTCTGCGTGCCCACCGGGCCTTCGAGGGCTTCCTTCCCGGATCGAATGCCCGCGCCTGGCTGCACACGATCCTGCAGCACG
>CAZADU010000772.1:0-13082 GCA_964483945.1 uncultured bacterium | reverse complement strand
TGAACCGGCTGATCCAGCTGCAGATGGAGGGATCCGTCGGATGAGCACGACCCTGCCGAGAGTCTCAACGGGCCCGCTGGAGCAGTGGGTGGAGAAGGCGGCCGTGCGCGCGCAGGGCCAGCGCGAGGCCGCCTGGGCGCTGGAGCGCCGCCGCACCGCGGCCGTCATGCTGGGCACGCTGGCACTGCCCCGGCGCGATGACGAGCTGTGGCGCCGCACCGACTTCGGTGCGCTCGAGCAGTCGCTCGCCAAGCTCGACCCGTTCGTAGCGGCTCCGGTCGCCCGCAACGTGGACGATCTGCCGGTCGCGGTGATCGAGCGGCTGGCGGGTGAGAGCGGCAACGCGGCACTCATCGTGCAGCGTGATGCCAACGTGGTGCTGGAGCAGACACACCCGGTGCTCGAGAAGCAGCGCGTCACGGTGTGCTCGTTCGAGCGCGCCACGCGTGAGCACGAGGCCGTGCTCAAGCAGCACTTCGGTTCGCTGCTTCAGGACGACTACGACTGGTACGCCGCGATGGGTGCAGCGCTCCGCCACGGTGGCGCGTACGTGCACGTGCCCAAGGGCGTGAAGGCCGAAGTGCCGGTGCGCTTGTTCCACACCATCGACGGGGCAGGGCGCATCGTCACGCCGCGCACGGTCGTGGTGCTGGAGGACGGCGCTGAGCTGACCGTGATCGAAGAGCTGCTGTCCGACACGGTGGAGGGACCGTCGCTGTACGCCGGAGGCGTCGAGGCGTTCGTAGGTGCGAACGCCAAGCTGACGTACGCGCAGATCCAGGACTGGGGCCGGAACGTGTTCCACTACGGCAACGTGCGCACGCAGATGGCGCGCGATGCGGAGCTGCAGTGGATGCAGGTCATGGTCGGTGGCCGCATGACCAAGGCCAACGGCTACTACAACCTGAACGGTTCTGGTGCGCGTGCGTTCGTGAACGGCTTCATGTTCGGCGACGCCCGCCAGCACTTCCACCTGCACACGCTGCAGCGGCACCTGCAGCCGCACACGACCAGCGACCTGCTGATCAAGTGCTGCCTGAAAGATCGCGCTCGCAGCGTGTACCAGGGACTGATCCAGGTCGCCAAGGACGCGCAGCGCACGGACGCCTACCAGGCGAACCGCAACCTGCTGCTGTCCGATCAGGCGCGCGCCGACAGCATCCCGGGTCTCGAGATCCTCGCCAACGACGTGCGCTGCACGCACGGCGCGACGCTGGGGCACGTGGACTCCGAACACCTTTACTACCTCATGGCGCGCGGCTTGCCGCGCCTCGAGGCGCAACGGCTCATCGTGGAAGCGTTCTTCGAGCCCGTGATCGAGCGCATCCCGCTCGAGACCGTGCGCGAGCGCCTGCGCGGCGAGATCGAGCGCAAGATCGGCTGATGCACGAGAACCGGTTCCACTCCGCGGGCGCCGCCGGCACGGCCGGGGCGCCCGCGCCGTATTCGCGTGGCGGCTTCGACCCGTACCAGGTGAAGTCGCAGTTCCCCATCTTCGCGACACCGCGACGCAAGCCGCTGGTCTACCTGGACAGCGCGGCCACGTCGCAGAAGCCGCAGGCCGTGCTGGACGCGATGCAGCGCTACTACACCACCTGCAATGCGAACATCCACCGTGGCGTCTACGGCATCGCCGAGGAGGCCACCGCACTCTACGAGGACGCCCGCCGGCGGTTCGCCGCGTTCGTGAACGCGAGCCCTCGAGAGATCATCTTCACGCGCAACTCCACCGAAGCGCTGAACCTGGTGGCGCGCGCCTACGGCGGCTGGGCGCTGAAACCCGGCGACGTGGTGCTGCTGACCCCCATGGAGCACCACTCGAACCTCGTGCCATGGCACATGCTGGCGGCCGAGAAGCAACTCGAGCTGCGCTTCATCCCCATGACCGGCAGTGGCGAGCTGGACCTGGACGCCCTGCCGGGCCTGTTCGCCGACGGCCGAGTGAAGCTGGTGTCGTTCGTTCACGTCTCCAACGTGCTCGGCACGGTGAACCCGGCGGCCGAGATCGCGCGCGTGGCCAAGGCCCATGGCGCGACCATTGTGTTGGACGCCTCGCAGAGTGCGGCGCACATGAAGCTCGATGTGAAGGCGCTGGGTGCGGATTTCGTGGTGTGCACCGCGCACAAGATGCTCGGGCCCACCGGCATCGGCATGTTGTGGGGCCGCCGCGAACTGCTCGAGGCCATGCCACCCTTCCTGGGCGGCGGCGAGATGATCCGCACCGTCACCCTCACCACCTCGACGTGGAACGAGTTGCCGTGGAAGTTCGAGGCCGGCACGATGAACATTGCCGAGGCCGTAGGCTTGGGTGCGGCGGTGCAGTACCTCGAAGCCCTGGGCATGGACCATGTGTTCGCGCACGACCGCGAGCTGGCTGCTTACGCCATGGAGCGTCTCGCCGAGCTGCCGGGCGTGCGTGTGCTGGGCCCGCCGCCGGGCAGGCGCGGCGGCGTGGTGGCATTCACGGTCGAGGGCGTGCATCCTCACGATGTGGCCACGGTGCTCGACCGCGACGGCGTGTGCGTGCGTGCCGGGCACCACTGTGCAATGCCGCTCCACGACCAGCTCGGCGTGCCCGCCAGCGCGCGTGCGTCGTTCCACTGCTACTCGCTGCGCGAGGACGTGGACGCGCTCGTCGCGGGGCTGCACCAGGTACAGAAGGTCTTCGGCCGCTGAAGCCCGCCACGAGGTCCAGCGACGAAGGAGCGCCACGCGCGGCGCGATCCCACACGCGTGCCGCAGGCACATGAAGGCTCCCACGGCTCCAAAGGCTCCTATGGACGAACTCTTCCGCGACCACATCCTCGACCACTACCGGCACCCGCGCTGCCACGGCACGCTGGAGCACCCGGACGCGCGCGTCGAAGATGCCAATCCACTGTGCGGCGATCTGCTGCGCATGGACTTCCGCTTCCGGGACGGGTGCGTGGCCGAGGTCAGGTTCTCGGGGACCGGCTGCTCGATCAGCCAGGCCTCGGCGTCGCTGCTGTGCGAGGCCATCGAGGGCAAGCCGCTGGATGAGGTCAAGGCGCTCACGCGACAGGATGTGCTCGACCTGCTGGGCATCGATGAACTGGGCCCGGTGCGCAGCAAGTGCGCGATGCTGGCACTCAAGACCGTGAAGGCCGCCGCCTATGGCGTGACGCAATGGACCGACGAGGAGGACGAAGCATGAGCACGACGGCGCGCTGGATCACCGTGGCACGGGCGAGCGAGATCCCGTTGGGTGGCTCGCGTGTGTTGCGGCTCGAGGACCAGCCGATCGCCGTGTTCCACCTCGCGGAAGGCTGGTATGCCATCGATGACGTGTGCACGCATGACGGCGGCCCGGTGGCCGAGGGCCGTCTGGAGGGTTGCATCATCGAATGCCCGCGCCACGGCGCGACGTTCGACGTGAGAACCGGTGCCGCGCTGACGTTCCCTGGCGTATCGCCGGTCGCCACCTACGCCGTGCGCGTGGTGGGGGACGACATCCAGGTGGAGTGGTCATGAACGACGACAAGCCCGCGCTGAACCCGCACAACGGCCAGCCGCTACCGGCCGAACCCGCCCCGAGTGGTCCCGCGACCGGCACGGCCGGCGCCGCCGCCGCGAGTGCCGAGGCTTCGCCCGCCGCCAAGCAGGCCGGCCCGCCGCAGTTCTCGAGCATGCCGACCGCGCAGGAGCTGGCGGTGCGCTCCGTACTGGAGACGGTCATGGACCCCGAACTGGGGCTGTCGGTGATCGACTTGGGCCTGATCCGCGAGATCCACTTGCTGCCCGAGAAGACGCTGGTGCGCATGATGCTCACCACGCCGTTCTGCCCCTACGCACCGCAGATGATGGCCGACGTGAAGCAGGCCACCGAGAGCGCCGTGCCGCAGACGTGCGAGGTGGAGATCATGGCCGACGCTTGGAGCCCGGACATGATGCCGGACCCAGGGCTGCTCGGGTTCTCTTACTGAGCGCCCTTCGACCGGGGCCGTCGGAGCACGATTGCACTGCGATAGTCCCTGTCTGTGGCGGCCTGGCCTACCAAGATCGCCACGATGCCACCGAGTCGCGTTCTGCTCGATGCGCAGGTTCTTGCCGCTGGGAACCGGACTTCCGTCACGGCAAGACGGAGCAAGTCAACGATAGATGGCCTTGAGTCTTCCCCAGGAGGTTTGCATCGCGCGGGTCGGCACCTCGGTAGTGAAACCCTTGCACGAGCGAATCGTCGCGCCGGCGGGGAGGTCGGGAAAGCCGAGTCTGGCTTCGATGGCGCCTTCGGCCTGGCTCCATGTGACATATGCATCAGCGTAGAGTAGCAGCCTGAGCTCGAAGGGCACGTCGGAGGTGACGGGCACGGCGATCTCCAACACCTGACGGCAGTCGGGCCCGCAGTCGAAAGCGGTCAGGCGCGCGGCCGCGCCACCGCCCCGGAGCAGGACTTCCCAGTATCCGCCTGAACAGAAGTCCGGGTGTGGACACGAGCCAACGTACCTGCCGGAAAGGTCCACTCGCACCGTCAGCATGCGAGTTCCTTCGATTCCACTGCACACGAACTGGTCGCGCGCTACGAGCGTCGAGGAACCGCCGAATTGCTGACCGAATGCGCTGGCGGTGAACGCACCGAGCGGCCACGACCCGCGAGCCTGCGTCCAGATTGGGACACCTTGGCAGTCGAACGGGCAGTAGCTCGCGTAGAACTCGGGAGCCGTGGAGGTGATCCAAGGCGCAACCACGAGCATACTGTCCGCTGGGCAGCTCGGTGTGGGCTGTGCGTGGAGGATCGAGCTCGTCCAAACGAGCACCAGCCCGACGAGACAGACGACCAGAGCCTGTTGCATGCGAGTCTCCGGGCGCCTGGCACGGGCGGCGCTGGCGACGACGCTACGCTCCCTCCTTGGTCTTGGCAATAAGAGAGTGCTTTGACGCCGCCTAGTTACTCCAGCTCAGTCCGAAGTTGAGCTTCACCTGACGGTAGCCGCCCACGAAGTGCGCTTTCGCCTCGATGAAGTTGCCGAGGCTCGCGCGGCTGCCGAACCACACCCCCGTGAGCAGCGTCATGCCACCCTTGGTGAGCGAGTCGTTCGCCTCGTTCAACCCGAACGTCGGCGCGTCCACCTCGGTCGAGATGAAGTGCGCGGAGACGCCGGTGCCGGCGTAGAAGCGCCAGGCCTCGCCGGGGAACAACCAACGCACGTCGGCACCGATGGTGCCGTCGCGGCGCACCGCGCTCAGGCCGAAGGCTTCGAGCTTGCTGCTGTTGCGCCAGTACTCGACGGTGGGCAGGAAGTCGATGTTCTCGCTCAGGCGCGAGTCGCTGATCCGGAACCGCATGCCGAGGCCCGAGAACGAACTCTGCCCTTCCTGGAACACGGTCGCCATCATGGCGTCGATGCCGGTGAGCCCGCCCGCGGCGCGCGCGGGCGCGGCGGTGAGCCCGAGGCCCGCGGTCATGGCCGCGAGCAGCAGTAACGTGATAAGTCGCACGGGTGGACCTCCTTGTCCGGGGTAGCGCCGCAACAGTAGGAGCGGGGTGGGTCGGGCGCAAGCAGGACCATGAGCGGGTGGGCCGGGTCGCCCGGGGGCGCGCGGACGGCGCGCGGGGCTACTCCCCGCGAACGCGGTATCGCACGAGCCGGTGCTTCAACCACGACACACCGACCAGGTCGTGGATGCCTCGCCACAGCCGGTTGCCCATGCCGTACTTGCTGACCCCGCGCGTGCGCGGGCGGTGGTTCACCGGCACCTCGGTCACGCGCGCGCCGCGGAACCCGCACAGCGCGGGCAGGAACCGGTGCACGCCGACGAACATGGGCAGCCCCTCCAGCACCTCGCGGCGGTATGCCTTGAGCGAGCAGCCGATGTCGTGGATGTGGTCGCCGAGTGCGACGCGCCGCACGCTGTTCGCCACACGCGACGAGATGCGCCGTACCCAATCGTCGCGCCGCGTGGCGCGCACGCCGCTCACCACGTCGGCGTGCTCTAGCGCGGCCAGCAGTACCGGGATGTCTGCCGGGTCGTTCTGGAGGTCTGCATCCATCGTCACCAGCACCTCGCCATGCGCGCGCAACAGGCCCGCGGCGAGGGCGGCGCTCTGGCCGGCGTTCCGCTCCAGGCGCAGCACGCGGATGCGCGGCTCGCGCGCCGCTTCGGCTTCCATCGCCTCGCCGGTGCCGTCACCGCTGCCGTCGTCCACCAGCACCATCTCCCACGTGCGGCCCGTCGACTCGAGTGCCGCACGCAGCTCGGAGACGAGCGCGCTCAGGCACTCCACCTCGTTGTAGGCGGGGACGACGGCGGAGATCCTGGGACGGGGCTCGAGTGCGCTCATTGAAGTGGCGAGGGTGCCCGGGGGCAGAGGGGAGGGTGGCGTGGGTCGGGTCATGTGGCCAACCGCCTACGGCCGCCCGGGGGGCGGCCGTGGGAGACTCATCACCAAGCGAAGTCTGGGCTACGGAACCAGCAGGACCGAGCGCGTTAAAACCTTGTCCGCAATGCGCAAGCGAAGGAAGTAGACCCCTGCGCTCAGCGTCCCGGAATCCCCGGGCCGCTTGCTCA
Source organism: uncultured bacterium (assembly GCA_964483945.1). GTDB lineage: Bacteria > Eisenbacteria > RBG-16-71-46 > RBG-16-71-46 > RBG-16-71-46 > JAIOPA01. The sequence goes on along the minus strand of CAZADU010000772.1, from coordinate 6,554 downwards.
ACTGCTCGACGAAGCGGCCCGGCTTTGCCACGACATTGTCTGACGCCCACACACGTCGCCCGCTGACATCAAACATCGCCAACTCGTAGGGCTTCCCAACCATTGCCTTCGGAATGCCACACAGGATGCCGGTCAGAGCACGCGTCGGATTCTGACCCAGCACCTGAAGTGATAGAGGGTAGTCGAAGCTTGGGTCGACTCTGCCATCCTCGAAGCTGAAAGTGGACGACTCCTCATCACCACTAACCATGACGCCATCTTCATTGCACTCGTAGCCTTGGGTTCCCGAACAATCCGTACTTGTATTCTTGAGATTGCTCCAAGCCACCTGCCCGTTTCCGTCTGTTACCTTCAGTTGGACAGCAATCGGGCTGCATGAGTTCCAACTATAGTGGACGCATATCGGCGTTCCTGGTGAAGCCGCAGTCACCGCGGTGGTTCCTGACGAATTTATCCACACCTCATGCGTTGCAGCTGTCATGTCGTCGCCATCATCGCCGCGCTCATCCCAGAGCACAACGAAGTCCTCTAAGCCCTCAAAGACATACATCGTTGGGGGACCTGGTAAAGGATCGACTTCGTACGCGCCAATGTCCATGTAGGTCGTGCCCACGCTTTCGACGTCGGGCTGAGTCGTATCGTGCGGGTTGAATCCCCGAGGGTCTACAGTCAGGTGCATTGCCGAGGTCCATCCAGCAATATTTGTCGTCTTGGCTGCATCGACAACATTATCCGACGCGGAGGTGATTGTGAAAACGCCAGAAGTGGTGTCTGTCGTGAATATTGGCATTGTCGAATAGGAGAGAGCGTCCTGCCCTGTTCCACTCTGATATGCGCTCAATGCGTCATATTCAGTCTTGCTGCCACCAATGTCATATTCAACGAGATGCCGTTCGCCATTTGCAATGGTCCCCGTTGTAAGGGCCACGAAGACATTGTTGTTTGAGACAAAGCCCGTGCTGTTGTCGACGAACAGCTCTCTTACATTGCCCGAGCCGCCGGCCAAGGTGCTTGGATCGACGGCATTGTGAACCAGGATGTTGTTGTACACGAGGACATCCTGCGTGCTGTCCTCAACGGAAATGCCGTCGTGATCGTTCCTAAAGGCAACATTGTTGATGAGTGCGACGCGGTTCGCATAATTGTGGTCGTAGCCGTGGTCACGATTCTGGTACGACACATTGCGCCGAATCCTCACGCGCCGAGCGCTATGCACCTCCAATCCAGAGTCCTCGTTGTGGTGTAGAATGTTGTAGTCGATGTCGATGTCTTCCACCTCGGTGCTGTCTTTGGTATCGCCAATTCGAATTCCGGTAATGCCATTGCGAGGCGGTGAGGGATCATCGTTGTAGTAGGAGGCGTTGCGCGAAACATTGGCGGCGTTACTGGCTACAAGATGAATGCCGTGGCTTTGATTGTTATGGGTGTAGTTGCTCGTGATTAGTCCGTTAGTTGTCCACTTGTAGTAGATGCCCTGCTTGAAGTTCTCTTTCACGGTGCTGTTCTTGATGGTGACCGTGTTGAGGCGTGCAGTGCTTGCTCCCGTGACGTCGATTCCCTTAGCGACAGACCGCCGGACGATCAATCCATCGATGGTCAAGTAGTCAGTATTCCTGACTCGAATCCCGTCCGCCCGTTGCTTGTCGCTGATGTATGTGGCCTGCGATCCAGGGTTGCCATTACCGGTTACGTGGGCATAAATAAGGTGTGCGGTTCCATCGTAGGCCCATGTACCTGCAGCGAGCGTAGTGTAGGTTGTGTCTGCAATATATGTATAGCGGACGTCATTGACGAAGACCTGTGAGGAGGCGGGCGTCGTCGCGTCGATGTGATCGGAGGTTAGTGTGGCCTTGTAGACGTTGTTGTTGCCGTGCGCAGTCCACAGTCCGGCGCTGGCATAGTCCAATGTGCAGTCAATGATCACGGCCCCGCCATCGGACCTGAGGACCGCCGGCTGTCCGACTGTGCCATCCCTATTGTTGATCGTCAGTGAGTTGGGCATGCGGTATGTGCCTGCCGAGACGAGAATAGTTACGCCAGGTCCGAGCACTGTGATCGCAGTATGGATCGAATCGTAGTTACAGCCGGTTGGACAGACGGTGACCGTAGTTGAACGCGCCGGACTGACAAACCCACAGAGCGCCGTCAAGACGAGGGCGACTCGGGCTAGTGGTCGGCGAGACGGAGAGACGCGTGTGGCGGCCTTGGGATCAGTGGGCGTGCTCACGGAACCCCCTCTTGGATTAGCTACTGCCGATGCGCGGGGGCTTCCGCGTCGCGCGAAGCGGCGCGGACACCCCCTTGAGGAGAGCTGGAGGGTTGACGAGGCCGACAAGGCGACGCTGTCCGGCCGGCACCGTCCTGCCTTCGACGAGGCATGTCAAGAGTTACTTCTGCCAATGCAGGATCCAGTGGCCGCGTTTTGAATCGGGGCATCTGATTTCACCAGCCGCTTAGCCGCGCGGGGCGGCTCAGAACAGCGCCGGGGGCACGGCCGAGACAAGTGTAGTGGTCTCTATCCCATAACCCCGGCCGTCCGACCGCTTGTCGCTGTTTGGGGCCGCGGCTGCGGTGCCCAATGAGGTGCGGGCGGAAGCACCCGGGCCGTGCGTCTTGCGCCCCACGCACTTGTACCCCACGGGCTCTCTGGGAAGCGATGGTACGCTTGTTGAGAATGCTGAGTTCACACCTGTACTTCCCCCGAGGCACTGTGTTCCTGGTTTCCAAGCGATGGACTTGGTTGATTGCGGTTTCGGGCCTTCTCGGATCCGAAAGCGCGCTCGCAAGCGTCGTCCGTGTTCCGGACGACTTTGCAACAATCCAAGCGGCCGTTGACTCAGGAGCAGACACAGTCGTCATTCGTGACGGAACCTATGCAGAGACTCCATCTGCCTATCGAGGAGTTGTTCTAATTGGGGCCGGCAACCTGCGCCCGAGGCTCGACGGCTTGGCCATATCGAACCCCTACGAGTGGTTGTCGCTTAACTGGTCGATCGTCGGCATTGATTTCACCGGCCCAGTTACGATTTCCACGTTCAACGTCCATGGTCGCAACATCAATGTTGCTCTTTCGGACTGCACGCTCGACTCGGGGCTGCAGCACGTTCTCAGCGACGACATCTACGACATAAACCTGCTCTCCTTGACCCGCTGCCGCCTTCCGACCGCCTGCTATGCTCGGGCGACGGACGTGTCTATGCAGGCCGATACGATTGACGCGGGGGTGCGGTGGACGGTCAATGGCGTGCTGCGAGTGAGCGATTGCTGGTTCCGAGGCGGGCCCGGCCGTGCCCTGGACATCGACGGAGACGTGATTGGAGGTCAGGTCACTTCTTGCCTATTTGAGAACTACAGAGTATCCCTTCATGCTTCCTACCTTGACAGTCATTCTCCCGGAGGTTTTCTCATAGCATCGAACGTAATCCGGCGGATGAATGATTTGGCCCTGGCTGCTGGATGCTACGCCGCGACGCTGGCAGACAATGTTGTCGTGGACTGCTCGGAGGGGGTTCGCATCGGGCTGGTCGGGCGATTGCAACTGTACAACAACACTGTCCTGCGGTGTGGTGGATACGGCTTTTGGCTCGATCAGCCTGAAATTGTCCAAGCGTCTGGAAACGTCATCGGCCATTGTGGCGGAAGCGCCATCACGCTGGAGTCTGCGAGCTATGCGGATCTCTCGTTCACTCACAATACGTTCGTTAAGAACGCTGGGTCTGGAATCGATATGTTGGTGGGCTCAGTCATGAATAACGTCATTGTCCAGGGCAATGTGGCGGCTTGGAATGCGGAGTACGGCCTTTTGATTCGTCGACTTCAGCCATCCGTTACTCTGGGCTGCAATGATTGGTTTGCGAACGCTCGTGGATCCGTGCTCGGAACGGCGATCAACCCGGGGGATTGGGAGTTGGATCCTTTCCTCTGCAACGTCGAGACGGACGACATGAACCTGTTCAGCGATTCCCCACTACTTTCGAGGCCCGGCTGCGGTCAGATAGGGGCGCGTGGGACTGGGTGCACACCTCCGACCCTAAGGGTGTTGAGCGTATCGTCGGTTCGAGCTGGACTCGGAGTCGCTTGGGAGTTGGAAGCGGCGTCCACGGTTGAGAGCTGGATTGAGCGGTCCGATCAGGCGGGAGGCCAGTGGGATTCCCTTGGTGTGGGCGCACTCACTGGCAGCAACTCGCTTGAGCTGTTAGACGCGGCGGTGGCGCCAGACCGGACCTACAACTATCGAGTCACCTGGAGGGACAGGGGCGCGGTCGTCCATAGCTCGCCTGTCTCGGCGAAGTGGACGGACGCGGGGAAGCTGAGCAGCGTGATGCCCAATCCCGCATTCAGCGAGGTCGCTGTCGAGTGGATCCTAGCGCGGCCGGGCTCCACCGACATCCGAATTTTCGACCTTGCTGGGCGGGAGGTGTCGATGGTGGCTCGGGGCACATTCGGCGTCGGACGGCACCAGGTACGCTGGGACGGTCGGTGGGAAGGACGCGGCGCCGCACCAGCAGGGATGTACATCGTACGAGTTTCGAGCGCCGATCGAACCACGAGTCATCGGATTCTGCTGCTTAGGTAGGTGTGCTCCAGCGCTGGCCCGATTGCCCCCGAGCTTCAGCTCTCCGCACCGGACCCCGCTCCCAGCGGTCCCGCAATCCTGCCGCTACTGAACATGACATTTGAGCCTGGGCACTCTTTTGCGTCCCCTGCGATTGACCCGCGAGCGGCCCGTGCCCGAGACTGCCGGAATGCTCCGTTCCTCACTGATGCAGCGGCTCTGGCGGGCCCTCACGCAGCGCAAGCTCGAGCGCGCCCGTCGCGAGTTGTCGCTGGCCGGCGCTCGGCGGCCTGCGAAGCGTCCGCGCCGCGCTGCGGCGCTGCAGGCGCTCGAGCCGGGCACGGTCCCGCGCGCGCCGAGCCGTGAAGGTGCTGGCCGCAGGCGCGGCCCCAGGAAGCTCGAGCAGTTGGCCCTCGACCTGGGTCCCGATCGCCCGCGCTGGAAGACCTCGCGGCTGGTCGAGGCCTCGGCTCACCGCGAGCGCATCCTCGAGCATCTCGAGTTCGCCCGGAAGTTCTACCCCGAACTGGACGGGATCTGCATCCGGGTCGGGCTCGCCCAGAAGCGCGGCGTGCTGGGCTGGGGTTCACTCGACCCCGAGCACCCCGGCGTGTGGGTGCGACCTCGCCGGCTGCAGCTGTTCACGATCGCGCACGAGTACACGCATCTTCTGCAGGCCCGCGGCCTGGTCCCCCGCGGCGAACGTCAGTGTGACCTGTGGGCGCTCGCGCGCTCGCCGCTGCTGATCGACTCGGCTCCTAACTACCTGCTCATGCCGCGCGCGCTGCGCCGCGGCCGACCCACCAACGACCAGGCGCACGCACTGTGCGCCGCCGCGCGTGTCGCGATCACTGCGCGCGAGGCGGGCGACCGGCGCTACCTCGCTCGGTTCGAGGCTTTGCTTGCCGAGTCCTTCGGCGGGGGCTCACGCTCCTGAGGGCCGTCCGGTGAGGCGTATCCGTGTGGCGGCAGCCGTGGTATGGGACGGATCGCTCCTGCTCATGACGCAGCGCGCGGCCGGCGGTGCGCTGGGACTGATGTGGGAGTTTCCCGGTGGCAAGTTGGAGCGCGACGAGACACCCGAGCAGGCGATTGTGCGCGAGGTGCGCGAGGAGCTGGGCGTGACCGCCACGCCACTGGAGCGACTGCACTCGGTGGCACACGACTACGCGCACGGCACGCGTGTCGAGATCGTGTTCGTGCGCTGCACGCTGGGCTCGCTCGAGTTCACACTGAGTGATGAGGTGAACGACGCCCGCTGGCAGCCGCCGTCCGAGATCGACTTGGCGCTCGTGCTCGAGGCGGACCGCGACTTCCTGCGCTCGCTGGGTGCACCGGGATGAGCGTGGCCTGCCGCAACGCGTGTTTCACCGCCTCATGGCACTTCGGAGCAGCGATTCGGCGATAGATTGACTACGGCAGCGGCCTCGGCGCCGCGAGTCGAACCCCCACGCCGGCCACCCGCCGGTATCACGGAGGACACGGCCCATGGTGCTTCCCGATGGCCTCGAGTTCCTGAAGTTCGGTTGGTGGGTGGTGCACGCGATCGCGTTCATGCTCGTCTACCAGTTCGGATACGCGAAAGGCCGCGGGGATCAACGGCGCGAGCATCGCCAGCGCGAACTCGGCCCCAAGCCGGCCGCGCGGTAGGTTCCGGCACGAGCACAAGCTCGCGCCGAGGCGGCGCGGACTTCCTGTCACCCTTGCGGAGGTAAGCCATGCCCGGTCCCCGATTCGCAGGTCGCGCCGTCCTTGTCACCGGTGCCTCGAGCGGCATCGGGCGCGCCTGCGCGCGTGCGCTCGGTGCCGAGGGCGCGCGCGTGGGGCTCGCCGGCCGCCGCCGCGACCGCTTGGACGAGGTGGCCGCCGCCGTGCGCAAGGCGGGCGGCGAGGCCGTCGTGCTCGAGGGCGACGTGCGTGACGAGGCCGTGTGCACGCGCTGGGCCGCCGAATGCGACAGCGCCTTCGGCGGCCTCGACGGGCTGGTGAACGCGGCCGG
>CAZADU010000771.1:0-5579 GCA_964483945.1 uncultured bacterium | reverse complement strand
CCAGCCCGAGCTCGTACTCACCCGACGGCAGGCCCAGAGCGCTCTCGAACGCATCGCCGATCAGGTAGAAGCCGGCCATGCCCATCATGACGTTGAGCCGCGTGATGCCCATGGCATGGTCGTGATACCAGAGCGTGCCCGTCTGCTGGTTGTTGTGATAGCTGACGGTGGACTGCTCGCCAGGCAAGAGTGTGGATTCGGGATAGCCGTCGCTCTCGGGCGGCACGTGACCGCCGTGCAGGTGCGTGACGATGCGCGCGGTGGCGCCTTCCGTGTCGGGCCCCTTCATGCACGGGTCCACCGGCAGGTAGTGCGTGGTGCGCAGCACGCCGAGCGTGTCCCGCAGGTCGTTCCACCACGTCACCGTAATGGGCACGCCCGAGGTGGCGAGGATGGTCGGCCCGGGATAGCTGCCGCCGTAGCCCCACACGCGCGTCATGGGCAGGTCGCGGTGCAACTGCTGCCAGACTTCGCGAATCGGCAGGACGTATTCGGCCGCGCCCCCGGGGGTCCCCGTGACAGGCTGAGCGACTGCGGGAATCGGGAGCGCGTCAACGTAGGGCTCGAGCACGACCGGGCAGAGTCCGGCGACGCACTCCGAGCCATCCCCCTGATAGGCGCCACCGGCCGCCGCGCAGGCGGCCGCCGTGAGCGTGTCGCACAGGCCGGTCGGCAGGCAGCACGCACCGGTCGGCACCATCGAGGCCGGCAGGTACGTCACGTCGAGGCGCGGGCGGTGGGCCACATCGGCGCTCTGGCGGCTCTCGAACCGCTTGAGCGCGTTACCCGCGCCCGACTCCTTGCCGCGCACCACCCAGCCCGCGTTCGAGGCACTGCTATTGACCCATGCCTGCACGTCGGCCACCAGTGCGCCGCCGCTCCACTGGTAAGAGCCCACGCCCACGACCGTGGCGCTGGCGGTCGCGGTGGCGACGAAGTCGCCACCGGGGCTGGTCCAGTTGGTGCCCGGGTAGAACCGATGGATCCAAGTGGCGTCGCCGGTGGCGGCAGGGGCGCCGGCGTCCTCGTTGCCGGTGGCGAGCGACGCGCCCTCGCCCCAGCTCGCGTTCGCACGGTGGAGCGACAACGCGGCGGAGTTCGAGGCCTCGGCGTTGTACAGGGTGAACGTGGCGGTCTGCACCGTGGAGCCCGCCGGGATCGCCAACAGGTCGAAGCGGACCAGGCCGCGCCGGAGCAGTCCACCCGCGTTCTTCGATGCGAGCAGCTTGGTGCCGGCACCATTGCTGAGGGTCCCGGTCGCGCTCTCGTAGAGCGTGTTGTCCTGCGCCGCAGCCAGGCTCACGGTGACGCCGCAGGGATTGGGCGTGCAGTTCGTGCCTTCCCCTTGGTAAGTGCCACCCTGGGTCGCGCATTGCGTGGGCGAGCCCACAGTGCAATCGCCGTTTGGCAGGCAGCAGGCGCCGGTCCCGGCGCCCAACGAGTAGTCCACGATGAGCGACGGACGCGAGGCGGTCTGGCCGTTCTCGCGGCTGTCGAAGCGCTTGGCCGTCTCGACAACGCTCTCGTCCCCGCGGACCAGCCAGCCGAAGTTGCTACTCGGTGCGTCGAGCCAGCCCTGGGCGTCGAGCACCATGGCCGGTGCGGACCAGCTGTAGGTGCCGTTGCCGGTGATGGCGGTCGAAGCGCTGGCCGTGGCGTTAAAGTCACCACCCGGGACCGACCAAAGCGTCCCGGGGTAGAAGCGGTGGATCCACGTCGCATCGTTCGCGGCCGAGGGCCCCCCCTGCCCTTCGTTCTGGCCCGCGTTCGAGGTGCCCTCGCCCCAACTCGCCTGCAGCTGGTGCAGCGTGGTGAATCGGAGCGTGTTGTTCGCCACGCGCGACAAGTGAAGTTGCAGCCTGACGCTGTTGAGGGTGGCACCGGCGGGGACACTCGCGGCGATGTCGAAGGCGATCACCGCGCGGCGCACGAGGCCGTCCTTGGTGCGACCCGTGAACAGATACTCCCCGGCCCCGTTGCTCGTGGCGCCGGTAGCGTTCTCGTACAGCGTGTTGTCCATGGAAGCCGGGATCGCGACCGTGATGGCGGTGGCGGTCGCGGGGAGTCCGAGGGCGAATGCGGCGGTCAGCGCGACGATGCTACTCACGAGGTGCGCGCGCTTGTCGAAAGCGTGGGACGGGCGGGTCATGATGCACCTCAGCGAAAGTGAGCTTTCAGACGGCCCCAGGTCGTGGGGCGCGACGGAACAGGTTCCGAGAAGTAGACCGTGAGCACCGGGCGGCGCGACGCCACTTCGGTCTCGCGCGAATCGAATCGACGCACCGTGCGAGGGGCCGTCTCGTCGCCGCGGAGCAGCCAACCGTGGTTCGTGGCCGGATCCGCGAGCCAGCGCTGGACGTCGGCGCGCATGCCTGCGTCCGTCCATGTGTAGGTGTCCACGTCGCCGACGAGCGTCGTGGCGCTGGAGGCGGAAGTGAAGTCGCCGCCGGGCCGGATCCACAGCCCGTCGGGGTACCGCGCATGCAACCAAGTGGCGTCCCCCGGTGTGGCGGGAGATCCAGCGCCTCCTGACGAGGACGAACTCCCCTCCCCCCAATCCGCGAGCACGCGATGCAGCGCAATCGAGCGAGTCACGGTGTCAGGTGCGCTCGAGACTTCGAGCGTGAGCACGACGGCGTCGATGACCGCACCCGCGGGGACGAACCCCACGAGGTCGAATCGGACGAGAGCACGACGGACGAGGTTCTGTGAGTTGTTCCCGGCGAAGCAGGCCGGCCCAGAGCCGTTGCTGGTATCGCCCTGGGCATCCTGGAAAAGCGTGTTGTCGCGTGAGCACCAGATCGTAGCGACACCTGCACGAGCGACGTCGAGTTCCACCACGCCGAGCATGCCGACGAACCCGAGCACGGCCCGGGCCCGGTACCACATGCGGCTCGTGCACACCGCGGTGCTTCGAGGCGTGGAGCGCATGGAACGGCTTCCCTTTCGCGTCCAGATCGTTCGGGCGGCTGACTAGCCGCGTGGCTGGCTACCACGTTAGCGCGGCCTGGCTGGCGCTTAACATGGCCCAGACGGCGAACCGGGAGTGGTCCCGAGGGACCATTCGGTGTGTGACCGCGAACTGGATCGCGAGTGGTGCCTTCAGCACCGTTCACTCATCGAGTCGTGTGTCTGCACAAGAGAGAAGCCCTCGCGTGGCGAACTACTGCGAGGGCTTCAGTGTGTGCGCGGCAGTCGCCGCCTCCGGGTCAAACGCGGTACTGCTCGTCGCTGACCTGCTCCATCCAGTCGGCCGTCTTGCCCTCGAGTTGTTCCTGGATGGCGATGTGCGTCATGGCAGTGGTGGGTGCGGCGCCGTGCCAGTGCTTCTCGCCCGGGGGAAACCAGATCACGTCCCCCGGACTGTGGGGAACTCGCCGTTGGTCGGGAAAGCGAACTCGTCCTGCGCCCTCACAGGTCCGCAACTTCTCGGCGGGCGCGATCGAGCAGGTCGGCAATGCCCAGTGCCTGAGACCAGCGCTCAAGGTGCTCCACGTCAAGCTGGCCGCGCCCCGCCGCGAGGATCGAGAGAACATCCTGCCACTGGCGTTCCGACACTTCGCCCCCACGTCGAAACCACTCCAGTTTGCGGAGGATCGTGTCTTCAGGGCTCTTGAGGAAGACAGCATGTCCTCGCTCGTCGCCGATCGTCTGTCGGATGGACCGGCGCAGCTCCTCAGTGTCGAAAGGAGTCACTCCTTTGATGAAGAAGTCGAGCTTGAATGAGGTCTCGAGGTGAATGGCGTTGAACGTGCTCCGATTCGACAGCGCCTCAGCTATTGCCGAGCGACTCACATAGAATTCCGACTCTATGGCGCGAGCCAGGGCTTCGAGTTGATCGGCGGTGGGGTCGATGACGAAGTCGATGTCTGCCGAGGCACGGTACATGCCGTGCGCCGAACTCGCGACTGATCCGCCCACGTGGTAGGGGATTCCGAGGCGCTCGAGCAGTTCGGCGATGTATACCAGGAACTCAGTCGGCAGCATCACGGCGTCAGCCGCGACAATCGAGTGCGTCGAAGTTCGAGCACCTTCGCCGCGAGAACTGGACCTAGCACAAGATCAGCGTAACGGGCATCAAGCTCGGCCTCGGAGGACCCGGGGTGCCGTCGTCGCAGCCCCTCCCGCGTCATCGACTGGACTAGCGCGGTGAGGTCATCCATGAGCGCGAGTCGGCGTGGGAGTGTGATGCGGCGCAAGGCGGCGAACTGCGCACGGAGCGCATCCCGCGACGTATCCCCATCGGGACGGAGGGCACGACTGGCAGCGGGCACAGTTCTCCTTTCGGGCAGGGCAGTTTGGCATTGAGAAGTGCCGCGCGAGTCTATCCTAGTGTCGGGCCGCGGTACTGCTCGTCGCTGACCTGCTCCATCCAGTCGGCCGTCTTGCCCTCGAGCTGTTCCTGGATGGCGATGTGGGTCATGGCTGTCGTGGGTGCGGCGCCGTGCCAGTGCTTCTCGCCCGGGGGGAACCAGATCACGTCCCCCGGCCGGATCTCCTCGATCGGGCCTCCCCAGCGTTGTGCCCGGCCGCAGCCCGAAGTCACGATCAGGGTCTGCCCCAGCGGGTGCGTATGCCATGCGGTCCGGGCACCGGGTTCGAACGTCACACTGAGGCCGATCGCACGCGCGGGCTCGTGTGCCTGAAACAGAGGGTCGAGTCGAACCGTGCCGGTGAAGTATTCGGCGGGTCCCCTGCCGGAAGGCTGTGCACCACTCCGCTTGATGTCCATTCAGGTCACCGACTCCCCATGCAGCCGCCTTCCTACCTCGCCACCGTCACCCTGAGGTAGGTCGCCGGAATCCGGGTCGTGCTCTTGTCCCCACTCTGGTTCTGCGCGTTGAACAACGTATCCAGTTCCTGGTGCAGGTCGTCCGCGCGGCCGCTGGCTTCGGCGGCAGCGTAGGCGTTCATGGTCGGGCCGTAATAAGTGCGGAACCACGACAGGAACTCGGACGGCGGTACCGGGGCGGAGAAGACGAACGTGTCGCGCTCGAAGGCGATGCGCTCGGCGGGAATACCTGCGGCGACGAAGCGCTCGGCCACCTTGTCCTCCATCCCCCAAGTCATCGGGCTCACGAAGCCCTCGGGCGGCGGCGGCGAATATGACGAGCTGATCCTGAGGATCTGTGCGACCAGCGTTGGGTCGCCCGGGATCCAGTTGCCCATGATGGCGCGTCCACCGGGCTTCGTGACACGCACCATCTCCTTGGCCACGTCGAATGGCCGCGGCGCGAACATCGCACCGAAGATGGTCACGATCGAATCGAAGCTCGCATCGCCCAAGCCAGTCAGCTCACTGGCGTCGCCTTCTTGGAAGCGCAGGTTCGAAAGGCCCGCCTCCTGCGCGCGAGCGTTTCCGGCCGCGACCAGGTTGCTGGCGATGTCCACGCCGAGCACATCGGCGCCGAGCCGCGCCGCAGGCAGGGCCGTCGTGCCGTCGCCGCAACCCAGGTCGAGCACCTTCATGCCCTTCGAGATACCGAGCCGGCCGACCAGCTCCTCCCCGCTGCCTCGCATGCTCGAGGCGATGCGCGTGAAGTCGCCCTTCTCCCACAATGCCTTGTTCGGATTCATGG
>CAZADU010000770.1:0-3176 GCA_964483945.1 uncultured bacterium | reverse complement strand
CTCCGGATCCTTGGCGAGGCAGCGTTTCAACACCCGCTCCAGCGCCGGCGGCGCCATGGGCGCGACGGCGCTGATCGGGGATGGCTCTCGCTCCAGGATGGCGGCGATCAGACTGGCCTGGCTCTTCCCCTCGAATGGCTTGCGCCCGGTTGTCGCCTCATACAGCACCGCCCCCAGCGCCCACAGGTCGCTGCGCGCGTCCGCTTCCTTCCCCTCCAGCTGCTCCGGCGCCATGTACTGGAACGTTCCGACGATCATCCCCTCGGCCGTCAGTGGCCGGGCCATCGTCGGCGACTGGGTGAGCCCGCTCACGACCGGCTCCAGCCCCGTCGCCCGTGCCAGGCCGAAGTCCATCAGCTTCGCCCCGGCCTTGGTCAGCATGATGTTCCCGGGCTTCAAGTCCCGGTGCACGATCTCTGCGCGGTGCGCCTTGTCCAGTCCTTCGGTGATTTCGATGGCCACCCTGAGCAGCGCTTCGGCCGGCAGCGGTCCCTTCGCCAGCCGGTCGGCGAGGGTCTCACCCTCCAGCAGCTCCATCACCAGGTAGTCGGTCTCGCCCTCGCGCCCCACGTCGTACAACGTGCAGCTATGCGGGTGGTTGAGCGAGGAGACGGTGCGGGCCTCGCGCTCGAATCGCGCGCGCACCTCGGGGTTCGTCGACATGTGCTGCGGCAGCACCTTGATGGCCACGTCGCGTCCGAGGCGCGTGTCGCGCGCGCGATACACTTCGCCCATGCCGCCGGCGCCCAAGGGCGCGACGATCTCGTAGGGACCGAGGCGGGTGCCGGGGGTGAGCGTCACTTCTTCCTCAGTGCGGCGGTCCAGTTCATGTCGATGACGATCGCCGGCGCCGCGGCCTGTTCGACATTGACCGTGGCGAGGAAACGGCGATGGTCCGGTGTCGGGCAGATGCCGACGACATCATCGCCGATCTTGAACAGCACGCGGGCCCGGCCGCATCGGAACGTCGGCCCCGGCTCCACGTCGGTAACTCGAAGGGTCGCGTCGTTCAGCCGCATCAGGATCTCGCGGCCGTCCCGCGACCACCAGCAGGGACCGGGGCTCGAGAAGCCGGCAAACCTGGTCCCGGGAATCGACGTCCGTGACGCGGCCCCGGTGACCGACTGGACATAGAGCTCGTACATGCCCGTTTCGTCCGAGTGGTAAGTCAACCAACGGCCGTCCGGCGAAAACCAGCCACCGCCTTCGTTGAACGGAGTGCGCACCAGCGGTACCGGTCGGCGGTCGCCGTCGGCGGGCAGCTTCCAGAGGTCCCATCCTGTTTCGCGGCTCGGCGACTCGAACGTGATGAAGTTCCCATCGGGGGACCATCCATATGCGTTCTTGAAGACCTCATCCGACTCGTACAGCACGGCGGGCTCGCCGCCATCCACGGTCTGGATGAAGAGATCGGACGGTCCCTTGGGTGCGCTGCTGAAGATCACGCGCCTCCCGTCGGGAGACCAGATGGTCTGGAAAGTGCTCGTATGTTTCGTGTTGAACAGGGTCGCCTGGCCCGTCGTGAGGTCCACGAGCCACATGTTTGTGATGCCGGAAGTGCCTAGGCGGGCAACGAGTGCCCTCCTGCCGTCGGGTGACACCGACACTTCTTCCCACCGTCCCGCGGGCAGCGAGAACAGTTCCACGAGGTGGCCCGAGCGGTCGAGCCAGGCGAGCTGGGTGTCGGACCGCCGTCCCGCGGGATAGGCCAGAATGCCGTTGCGAGACACCGATACCGCCCGCGTCCCGTTGTTGCCGCCGAGGATGGGCGCATCACCGAGCACGATCGGCTTGCCGATCACTTTGCCGCCGCCGGCATCGAATCGCTGTGCGATGAGACGACTATTCTGCAGCGTGACGAGCCAGCCGGGTTCGGCGTAGACGGGTGACGCCCCGGCCAACATCAAGGCCTTGCGGTCGGTCGATCCGAGGTGTCCCAGGTAGACCTGGTAGTCGACCTCCTGCTGGGGCAGGGCGACAAACATGAACCCGCGGCCGTCGGGAAGGAACTCGGGGTACCGCAACGCCGTCTCGCGGCGGGTGGTGTCGGGGCGCATCACCAGAGTGACGGCTCCACCTTCCGACGGCACGCTGTAGAGCGAACCCATCGCGATCGGCGCGAACACGATCGAGCCCTGGCTCCCCCACGAGCCTCCACGCGGATCCGGTGCGTCGCACAGTGCGTCGATCCTGCCGGTCTCGATCCGGATGGTCTTGAGCTTGGTGTCGGAGAAGAATCCCAGCGAGCGTCCGTCCGGCGACCAGAATGGCAGACTGGCTCGATCCGTGCCCGGCAGTTGCCTCGCTGTGAGCCCGTCGAGCGGCCGCAGCCAGAGCTTCGACGTCCCGGCGGAGTCGGCCGCCGCGAAGGCGAGGGTGTGTCCGTCAGGCGAGATCGCGAAGGACGCCGCATCATTGAGCAGCCGTGCCCCGGGGGGGCCAGGAACGGTCAACCGCGCGCGAGTAGCGTCGCCGGTTCCCGAAGTCCGCGGCAGGAACCAGGCGGCAAGCGCCAGCACCAGCGCCGCCACCGCCACGATCCACGCGAGCTTCGCTCCACCGCGGCGTGCCTGCGGACCCGCGACCGCGCCGCTGCCAGCGGTCTGCGACAACGCGGACGATGCGTCACCCGCCCACTGAAGCTGGAGCTTCACGTCGTGCGCCGTCTGCACACGGTCGTCCGGGTCCTTCTTGAGCAGCGTGCCCACGAGCCGATCGAGCGCCGGTGGCGACATCGGAACCAGCTCCGCCATCGGCCGTGGCGAGTCGCGCATGATCGCACTGATCAGGCTTGCCTGCGTCGCGCCGTCGAACGCTCGCCGACCGGTCGCCATCTCGTACAGCACGCAACCGAGCGACCACAGATCGCTGCGCGCGTCGGCTTCGCGGCCCTCGAGTTGTTCGGGCGCCATGTATTGGAATGTGCCGACGATGCTGCCCTCGGCCGTCAGCGGCTGGGCGGCCGTCGGCGACGGCGACGAGGCGACGACTGTCACGCCAGATCCGCTCATGGGCCCGGCCAGCCCGGACGGACTGGAAGTCGATGTCCCGCGCGCCAGGCCGAAGTCCAGGAGCTTTGCCCCCGACTTGGTGAGCATGATGTTGCCGGGCTTCAAGTCGCGGTGGATCACGCCGGCGCGGTGAGCGCGGTGGAGCGCGTCGGCGATCTGGGCACC
>CAZADU010000769.1:0-6619 GCA_964483945.1 uncultured bacterium | reverse complement strand
CGGCCAGGTCGAACGCGACCTGCGCAAACTCGTAGCACTCGGCCACCGAGCCCGGCAGCAGCACCGGGAACTGCGTGTCCCCATGCGACAGTCCGTACGCGAACGACAGGTCGCCCTGCGCGGTGCGCGTCGGCAGGCCGGTGCTCGGCCCCACTCGCTGGATGTCCCAGATCACGCCGGGGATCTCGGTGTAGTAGCCGTAGCCGGCGAACTCCGCCATGAGCGACAGGCCGGGCCCTGACGTGCTGGTCATGGCGCGCGCGCCCGCCCAGCCGGCTCCCAACACCATGCCGATCGCGGCGATCTCGTCCTCGGCCTGGATCACGGTGAACGTCGCCTTGCCGGTGGCGGGGTCGCGGCGGTGCCGCTCGAGGAACCCGATCAGTGCTTCGACCAGTGAGCTGGAAGGCGTGATCGGATACCAGCTCACGACGGTCACGCCTGCGAACAGCGAGCCCAGCGCGCCCGCAGTGTTGCCGTCGATCAGGATCTTGCCCGCGGTCAGGTTCATGCGTTCGACCTTGTAGGGGTCACGCTTGGGCAGCTTCTCGCGCACGTACGCCATGCCGGCCAGCACGGCGGCCTGGTTGAGTGACAGCGCCTTGGGCTTGCGGCCGAGCTGCGCCTGCAGCGCGCGGTCCACCTCGGCGGCCTCGATGCCGAGCAGCTCGGCGAGCACGCCGACGTAGATCATGTTCACCACCAGCCGGCGCAGCTTCACGTCCGTGGTGATGGACTCCATGAGCTTGCTCATGGGCACGCGGTAGACGATGCGATCCTCGGGCAGGTCGGGGAACTTGATCGAGTCGTTCGCCACGACCACCGCTCCCGGCGCCAGCTCGGCCACATCGGCCGCGGCGGTCTCGGGATTCATGGCCACGAGGATCTCGTGATGCGCGCGGCGTGCGACCCAGCCGTCGCGGCTGGCGCGAATCGTGAACCAGGTGGGCAGTCCCGCGATATTCGACGGGAACAGGTTCTTGCCGCTCACCGGGATGCCCATCTGGAAGATGGCGCGCAGCAACACGCTGTTCGCGGTCTGGCTGCCGGAGCCGTTGACCGTCGCGACATGGATGCTGAAGTCGTTGACCACCGTTTTCATAGGAAAGTGAACGGTACGGGGGGCACCGGAGAGGGTCAAGTGTGCGAGCGCGCGAACGCCACGTGGATGGCCGGCTTGCGCGGCTTGCTGCCCCGCTTCGCGGAATACGCCTCCGGGCGGACTCCGGGTGTCTTGACCCCCCGGCCCCATGGCTTACTGTCCCGCCATGCCCGAACTCATCACGACCATCGAGCCCACGCCGTTGGTGCTGGCCGCCGCCCAGCGCTGGTTGTCGCCCGTACAGGAGCGCCTGGGTGCACAGTTCCTGTCGGCCTACATCACCGGCGGCGCGCTCAACGAGGGATTCGATCCCGACAAGCGCCACGTCAACGTGTTGGTGGTGATCCAGGAGCTGCCGTTCTCGCGCCTCGACGAAATCGCCGCGAGTGTGCCGGCCACGCCGAAGCCGCCGCACATCGACCCGCTGTTCATGACCATGCTGCAGGTGCAGCGCTCGCTCGACGTGTTCCCAATCGAATGGCTCGACTTGAAGGAGCGCCACTGGCGGCTCGAAGGCGTGAACCTGTTCGACACACTCGAGGTGCCGCAGACCTACCTGCGCCTGCAGATCGAGCAGGAACTGCGCGGCAAGCACCTGCGGCTGGTGCAGGAGTACCTCACCGGCGCAGCACATCCCGAACAGTTGCACGCCGCACTGGCGCGACTCGCGAGCGGGTTCCACACGCTGTTCCGCTCACTCGTGCGTCTGTCCGGCGAGGCCCCGCCGCCGAGCCTGGAGCGCGTCATCGAGCGCGTCGCCCAGATCCACGGTCTCGACGCTCAGGCGCTCACCGGCGCGCATCGCCTGCGAGCACAGCGCAAGCACCCGGGTGCCGAGGAGACTCGCGCCATCTACCGAGCGTTTCTGGCTCAGGTCGACCAATTGGTGCACGCGGTCGACACGCTGCGCCTGCCATGACGCCCTGGCGCGCGTATGCGCGCCGGCTGGCGGTGGTGGTGCTGCTCCTGACCGCCCCGCTCACCGCGCGCGCCCAGCAAGGCTCCACGCCGGTTCCCGCGTACACGGGCTACGTCACCGACGACGCTGGCGTGATCGGCGATGAGCGCCAGGCGAAGCTCGAGAGCTTCCTCGACCAGCTGCAGAAGAAGACCGGTGTGCAGTTCGCCGTACTCACCCTCGCGACGACGGCTCCGGAAGAACCGGGGACATACAAGACGCGCGTGTTCAAGTCCTGGGGCATCGGCAATCAGGAGCGCGACGACGGGCTGCTGCTACTGGTCGCGATGGAACAGCGCGAGGTGCGCTTCGAGACCGGCTATGGGCTCGAGGGCACGCTGCCGGACGGCTGGCAGTCGCGCATGGTGCGCGACCTGGTGGTGCCTCGCTTCCGCGACGGACAGCCCGAAGAGGGCATCACCGCCGCGGTCCTGGCTTGCGCTCAGCGCATCGGCGCCGAGAAAGGCGTGGCGCTCGAATGGAACGGGCAGGAGCTGCGTTACGAGGGCGAATCCTCACCGAAGCTCACGCGCTTCCTGCCGTTTCTCGTCTTGTTCCTGCTGTTCTTCATCATCATTCCCGCGGTCCGCATGCGCCGCTTTGGCCACCGAGGTTGGGTGGGCTCCGACTTCGGCGGCGGCTGGGGCGGCGGCTTCGGCGGATCGGGGGGCGGCTTCGGCGGCGGCGGCGGCTCGTCGTTCGGCGGGTTCGGCGGCGGCTCGAGCGGTGGAGGTGGTGGTGGCGGGAGCTGGTGAAACTCCCGTGCCGCGCACACGTATCCTGCGCCGGCCGGGCGAGAGCGCGGCGCGAGGCAATACCGGTGGGGCCGGTGTGAACTTGAAGACCGACCGCCGCGCGATCTGCGCGGCTCCTGAAAGGAGAAGCAATCGATGAAGACCGGGATGGTGGTGCTGGTGGTCGTGGTGCTGGCGGTGCTGGGCCTCGGCGGCTGCGTGGCGGGCAACTACAACTCGCTCGTTGCGAAGAAGGCCGAGGTGGAGAACAAGTGGGCTCAGGTGGACAACCAGTTGCAGCGCCGCGGTGACCTGATCGGCAACCTGGTCGAGACGGTGAAGGGCGCGGCCGGCCAGGAGCAGACCGTATTCGGTGAGATCGCGCAGGCGCGTGCCGCGATGTCAGGCGCTCGCACGCCCGAGCAGGGCATCGCCGCCGCGCAGGGAATGGACGGTGCGATCGGCCGGCTGCTCGTGGTGATCGAAAACTACCCGCAGCTGCGCAGCATGGAGTCGTTCACCCAGCTCATGGACGAGGTCGCGGGCACCGAGAACCGCATCGCCGTCGAGCGCGGGCGCTACAACGACACGGTGAAGGAATACAACGTGGCGGTGCGCAGCTTCCCGATGAACCTGTTCGCCGCGATGTTCAACTTCAAGGAATCACCGATGTACCCGGTGCCAGACGCATCCAAGGTGCTGCCCAAGGTGGACTTCAGCGGCCTCCAGCCGGGGGCCGATAAGAAGTAGCTTGACGTTCGCGCGCCGCAGGCGCGCCTGCTCGCACACACGGCGCGGGGCTCCAGCCCCGCGCCGTGTGTGCATCCGGAACGAGACCCGGCGTTCAACGCACGGGTTCGAGTGCTTCGGGGAAGTGCTCGCGCAGCCCTGGCCGTGCCGAGACACCCAGCCAGCCCGCGGTCGTGCGCCAACTCTCGAACTCGCTGCGACCCGCGAGCCGCAACGACTCGTACCGCAGCCCCGCGGCGGCGAGCCACGCCAGCGCGTCCTCGGTGGCATCGTGGTCACCGCGCGCGCACGCCTCGGCGTCGCCCAGCAGTTCGCCCATGCGCGTGATGTGCGGTGAGGGATCCGAGCCGGCAAGCATCACCAATGCGGCGCGGCCGGGCTCGCTCCACGCCCACGGCCCGAGGGCGAGGACGTGCTCCAGCCGCTCGCATTCGCGCACACCCAGGCTTTGCGCGCGCGCCACGGGCACCAGCCTCCGGCGGGCTTCGCCGGCCGCCTCGCTTCGCCGTTCGCCCGGCGTGTGTGCGGCGGCGAGTAGCTCCAGAGCACGATCCTGCTGTTCGCGGAAGCGTCGCGCGGTGGCTCGCGCCGCGGCTCCCGCGGCGCACAGCACCTCCAGCCGTGTGCGTTCGCCTTCGCCGATCGCGCTGCCGTCGGCGCGGTCCTCGCACACCAGCACCGCCTCGATTTCGCCCGCCGTGGTGGCGAGTGGCGCGAGCAGTGCGACGCCGTGCGTGGCGAGCCGCGCGATCTCACCGGGCATTCCGGGCAGCCGCTCCAGTTCCTCTCGTCGCGCGGGGCGCCGCAGCGCGCCGAGCCACTCCAGGCACGACGCTGCCACGGGCAGTTCGAACCCCTGCCAGCGCTCGGGAAGGTCGCCGCGCACGGCGGTGGCGATCCACGCACCGCTCGCGGACGGTGTGAGCAGCGCAGCACTTCGCGCGCCCGTCTGGCGGCACGCTTCGCGCAGGATGCGCGCGTCCAGCTCGTCCACATCGAGCCCCCGCAGCCATTCGCCGGCGAGCCCGCCGGCGATCATGCGAAGCGCGCGTTCCTCCGCGGCCTGCTCGCGGGCGCGCCGTGCGTCGTGCTCCACGCGGTGCAGGTCGCGCTCCAGCTCGACTGCGCGGCGGCGGTGGCGCGCGGTCTGGCGAGCGCGCTGCACAAGCCGCTGGGCGCGCGCGATCAGCTCGCGTGCCGAGACCGGCTTGGCCAACACGTCGTCCGCGCCGTGCGACAGTGCTTCGACGCGCAGTTCGGCGTCGGGGCTCGCGGCGAGCAGCAGGATGGGCACGTCGCCGAGCTCGGGCTCGCGGCGCAGCGTGTCACACAACTCGAGCCCGCTGCGCCGCGCCAGCCGCCAGCTCGCGATCACCAGCTCGGGCGTCTCGGCGCGCACGCGTCGCAGCACGTCGTCGCCGTCCAGCGCAGTGGTCACACGAAAGTGCGCCGATTGCAGCGCGCGCATGACCGCTTCGACGACACTCGGGTCCTCGTCCGCCACCAGGGCCAGCGGTGGCGGCTGGTCGCGCGACGGCCCGGGCAGCCGCGGGATCATGGCCGGTCCGTCGGCACGAGCAGGCGGCGTACGAACTGCTCGAGATACTCCGGGTCGAACGGCTTGCGCAGCACGTGCCGCAGGCCACTCGCGTGTGCGATGCGGTCCTCGGCGGCTTCGCGTGTGAGCGCGATCATCTGAAAGGTCCTGTGCACGCCCGCGAGGGCTTGTAGATGTGCGCGGCCGCTGGCATCAGGCAGCGACACGTCCACGAACACCGCAGTCCAATCGGACTCACGCAGGGCTTCCCACATGTCGGCGGCGCGCTCGACCCATTCCACGGTCCAGCCCTCGTTCTCGAGCACGCGACCCAGCGTGAGTCGCGCGATGAGCGAGTCGTCCACGATCAGCGCGCGCCGCCCCGAGGCGGGCCGGGCGGGCGCGTCGCCCGCGGTCACCTCGCCGGGTTCACGCGTGGCCCCGGAGTTGGACGATGCAGGCGCGGGTGCGAGGTGCCGCGGCCGCGCGTCGTCGGCTCCGAGCATGCGCCGTTCGTGCGAGGCGGGCTCGGCGGCGGCGGGCGTGCGATCGGTCGCTGCGCTGGCCGACTCGCTCGCTTCGCGAGCAGGTGCGCGCTCGATGGCGCGCACGGCGGAGGGCTCCAGCGCGACCGGCTCCTCGACGTCGTCGGAGCCGGACGGCTCGTCTGCATCGATCACGTGGGGAATCGGCCCCGTCCACGAATCCAGCAGTGCCTGCTCGACGGCGTCGCGTTCGCCGGCCGCGGCGTCCCACGCCGAGGACGGGCCGGGCTCGCGCGACTCGTCCGTCACGGACGGTGTGACCACCGCTGAGACGCGCGCGCGCGGCTGCGACGGCGGGGTGGCGAGCGGCGGCATGCCCGCAAGCGCCTCGGCGGCATCCACCACCCAGTATTCGCCCCCATCGGACGTGCGGACGACGTGGCGGCCGCCCGGCACCGCATCGAGCGGCTCCGCGGGCTCGGGGCGCGCGAACACGCGCCACACGATGTGGTCCAGGTGCAGCCAGGCGCGCGTGAGTCCCAGCGCCAGCAGTGCAGCCGGCCGCTCCCCCGTCGTGCGCACGAGCGGCGACCAGGCCGCGAGCGAGGGCTCGGTCATGACGGCGCGTGCCGTGTCGTCGGCGATGCGCAGCTTCGCCACCGCATGCCAGGGCAGTGCCAGCGACAACGTGCCCTGGCGTGCGAGCAGGAACGCGGGGCGCTGGACATGAAGTGGCACGCGCAGCGCCCAGCGGCCGTCGGGCTCGGGCAGCAGCGCGCCCCCCGAGAGCGCGAGCACCGCGCCCGCGGGGCCCAAGCCCGGCTCGTGCGTGACGCGCGAGGCCAGCGTGAGCGCGGCGTCGTGAACCTGCACGCGCACCATGCCGCCGGTTTCGGCGCCGATCCAGTCGAGCGCGGCGCGCAGCGCGGCCGCGACCGGCAGTGTCACCTGCGCGTGCTCCACGGCGTCGGGGCGGTCCAGTTGGAGGTCGGAGAGCAACTCGGCCAGCGGCTGCACCGGTACGGGCGGGCCCTCGAGTTCGCTGGTCGACCA
>CAZADU010000768.1:0-6355 GCA_964483945.1 uncultured bacterium | reverse complement strand
GATCTCGTCAGTTGAACACGCCGGGATCGGCACGATGACCCCTCCTTCTATCCGGATATACTGGGCAAGCGCCGTCGAGTGTTCGACACTCTACCGGATGCGCTTCTTGTGGTCCTTCGCGAACCGTTCGACACCCGCGTTGTCGAAGACCGGCCCGCACGATCAACTCTTAGTGTGCGTTCGCCTATAGCTGAACGCACAAGCTGCGGCATCGGAAATCGGTGATCGCTCTGGCAGGATGAGAAGCAGCGGACGTCATCGATGATTCTCGAGACGTCACTCGGACCTGCTGTACTGTGCGTATCGACTTCGATAGCCGAACAGTTTGGCTAGAGGAACAAGCACCGCCAGGGACGCCTTCTGGACGAGTATCGGCGGCCCCGCCAAGAATGTGCCCGACTCCAAGCCGATGACCGCACCCTGCAGCAGGTTAGGTCTTCCTTCATTGTTAGTCTTTCCGTCCCGCGCCAGGCCGTACAGTGTTTCAAACACGGTCTCCAAGGTAAGTGCGGGGCGCGCTTGCACGATCGCATGCACTTCGTCATCGCCTGAGTTCCAGAGCGTGTGGGAGCTGCCCGGAGGAAGAGCCACGATCTCGCCTGCGGTTAGCCTGTGGTCCTTTCCGTCCAGCCGATAGCTCGCTGTTCCCGAAACGACCTCGATGCGTTCTTCCTGTCGAGCGTGCACATGCTCGAACATTGGCGGAACGCCCGGCGCCATGAAGAAGTCGAATTCCACCAGCTCGCCGCTGGTATCCGCCCCCGTCCTCCGGAAGATCACTCGCTCGCCGCGGACCGGGTTCTCGATTACATCGCCTGCGCGGGCCATCGTCCCTCCTCGCTGGTGAGAGCAAGAGGTCTTTGAGATTCCGTGATCGATGTCTGTGACAGCGCAGATACCTCATGACTTCCTGCAACCAGCCCTACAATAGGCCGTCGACGCTAGGGCCACAACCTTCACGCACCACGAAGATGGGATGAGAAGGCCGGTCTCCACGGGATGCACGGTCGGCTATCGTGCTTTCACGAAATACGTGGGCGATGAGCCCTAGTAGGAAAGGGAGGCGGCATGCGACGACGCGACGACAAGATGGTGGATGCCACGGGGGTAACCGTGGGCGTCGATATCTCGGACACCTATAGCAGCCTGTGCTTCGTCGATGGCGACGGGCAGGTCCTGGAGGAGGGAAAGGTCCGGACGACAAAGGCGGGGCTGACAAGACGGTTCACCACAGCCCGATGCCGCGTCGTCCTTGAGGTCGGCACTCATTCACCGTGGGTGAGTCGCTTACTGGCGGAGCTGGGGCACGAAGTGATCGTGGCGAACCCGCGGAAGGTGCGGCTGATCGCCGAGAGCGACCGCAAACACGACCGAGCAGACGCAGAGCAGCTGGCGCGCCTGGGGCGATTGGACCCGCAGCTCCTCTCTCCGATCCAGCACCGCGGCATCGACGCGCAGGAAGACCTCGCCATCATCCGCAGTCGCGATAGCCTCGTTGCCACGCGCACGACGCTCATCAATCACGCGCGCGGCGTCGTCAAATCGCACGGCGATCGACTTCCTCCCTGCTCCACCAAGGCGTTTCATCGTCGGGTCGGCACAGCGATCCCAGACGGGCTCAAGCTTTCGCTTTTACCGCACATCGAATTGATCGCCCACATTACGGCGGAGATCGAAAAGGCGGACACGGTGATTGAAGCACGCATCACGGACCGGTATCGCGAAGCACGAGCCCTGCAGCAAATCGCAGGTGTCGGACCGATCACCGCCCTGACGTTCGTGTTGACCCTGGAGGACCCCGCGCGCTTTCAGCAGAGCCGCCAGGTCGGCGCCTACCTCGGTCTCACACCACGTCAGCGAGACTCGGGCGCGAGCTCTCCGCAGTTGCGGATCTCCAAGGCGGGCGACGCACATGTGCGCCGGCTGTTGATCGCCTGCGCCCACTACATCCTCGGCCCCTTCGGCCCGGACACAGACTTACGCCGTTGGGGCATGCGCCATGGTGCCGGCGCCAAAGGCAATGCGAGGAAGCGCGCGGTGGTGGGCGTCGCGCGGAAGCTCGCTGTCCTCCTTCATAGATTGTGGTCGACCGGTGAGGTCTACGAGCCGCTCCGAGCAGCACCACAAGGAGTGCCTGCATGATCGTAGCGATGCGTTGAGCGAGTCGTTTACTTCCCCCGATGCCGCGTCGGGGCGACTGCGATTATGACTTGGGCCGTGCGACGAGCCCGCCATGAAGAATGCAGCGCCCCAGCAATGAAGAATCTCAGCGTGCACCGGACCATTACGGTCCATCAAGAGTGCGGATGGAAGTCAGGCACAGCCTGCGGCAACGGGACAACCGGCCACCACGTTGGCCTTGACAGGGGACGGCCTTCTCATGGAAGTCATCGTGTTCGCGTGCCTGTCTCAATTCGGTCGCGATGGTTCGCGGCTCGAGCAAGCGCCTGGGTCCGGTTCTCCAGGTCGATGACCGCGGTAGAATGCCAAGTGGAGCACACTGAGCTTCGAGTCTATCGCGATCAGGGGGAACGCCGTGGGCCGGCGGGAACGACGCCACCTCGAATGGGTAACGGCCGAACATGAGTCGATCAGCACATGCCTCGCTGCCCTAGAATCAACGCTCGAGGAGCCCCTCACAGGCACTGAGCCGACCTGGCATCGGAGTTTGCGGCGCCAGTTGCGTCCGTTGGTCGACGGTCTCGAGCAGCATCGCGCTGTCGCCGAAGGTACGGGCGGCGTCTTCGGTGACATTGAAGTCGCGCAGGGGCATGGACACGAACTGACTACCGCCCGCAGACTGCATCGATCAGCGGTACGGCAGGCAGAAGAACTGTTCGCCGCACTGGGGAAAGCGGACCTGAGTCCGGACGAAGTGCGGGCGCGCGGCCGCCGCCTGGGATCAGCGATTCGTCGCCACCATGCGCTCGAAGCCGACCTCGTACTACTCGCGTTCGATCAGGACACCGGCACGGGCGACTGAACGATCTTCGTACCCGGTTCCCGTGAGATCCGGCTCGGGTTCCGTCATCCCGGATCAACACTCGGAAGGCGTTCGCATATGGTCAACGATGAGGCTCTCAACACCCTACTGGCCCAGCTCGCCGCAATTGACCGCCGAGAGGATCAGCTTGCGATCCTCCGCACTTGGATCGCTGCGCTGATGCAGGCGTCGGAGGGAGCGCGCATTGAACGGCAGCGTGAAACGCTCGGGAAACTCGGCGGAGGCTAAGTCCGAGTGCGACCCCGCAACGCGCTGGGGCAGGTCGGCGTGTCCCAAGACGGAGGAACAGTGACGACTGAGACCGGTCTGGACAGCAACCTGCACGATGAGTCAACCACAGCGGGCGCCGTTGTGAGCGGCTTCGCCTTTCGGGGCGTCATCAGCCGGGCTGGCCGCATCGTGTGGTCGTGCCCACACACCCACTTCACCGAGCACTCGGCGAAGGCCTGCTCAGCAGGGCACCTCCAGCGATCTGAGCGCGACGCCCCAGCGAACGCATCAGCTTCGTGAACCCCATTGGAGACGCCGACCTGACGGACGAGATTGCGCCATCGAGTGAGTTGGCTGAGGCGCGACGTCCGCGCGTCGTTGTCATCGGCGCCGGATTCGGCGGTCTGCGGGTGGCGCAACGGCTCCGCAACACGAACGTCGACGTGCTCGTCATCGACCGGCACAACCATCACACGTTCATGCCGCTGCTATACGAGGTCGCGACAGCCGGCCTGGCGGCAGACGACATCGCGCAGCCGGTCCGGGCCATCCTGCGCGGCGCGCCCAACGTGCGGTTCCTGCTTGCTGTAGTGACAGGCGTCGACCTCAAGTCGCGCCGCGTCATCACGGATGCGTGTGGCGTGTCGTACGACTACCCTCGTGATCTCCGCAGGGACCGTGACCAACTATTTCGGCATGGCGTCGGTGGAACGAAACGCCATCGGTTTGAAGGATCTGGCTCAAGCGAACGCCATTCGCAGTCGCATCTTGCGAAACTTCGAACGGGCAACGGTCGAGCGAGAGGCAGCCACACGCCAGCGGCTGATGACGATGGTCGTCGTCGGCGGCGGGCCGACAGGGGTCGAGCTGGCAGGCGCGCTGGCCGAGCTGAGGCGACACGTGCTCCGGCGCGACTATCCCACCCTGGATATGGCGGGCGCGCGTGTCGTCTTGATCGAAGCGGCAGACCACCTGCTAGCGGCGATGCCAATAGGCCTACAACGAAAAGCATTCGATCAGCTTCGCGCGCTCGGCGTCGACGTGCGCCTTGGCGCGATGGTGATCGATGTTTCGGAGGACGCTGTGACGTTACGCGGTGGTGAAACGATTGGCGCGTCGACCGTCGTCTGGGTCACGGGAACCCGAGGTGCACCGCTGGCCGCAGGTGGCCTTGATGTCGCGCCAGACGGCCGCATCCCGATAGAACGCACGTTGCAGCTGGGCAGTCATCCCGAGGCCTACGCCATCGGTGATATCGCGGCTCTCCAGGGGCGAGACGGCCGCCCGTATCCGATGCTAGCGCAGGTCGCCTTACAGCAAGGAGATCTCGCGGCCCGCAACATCCTGCGCGCGGTGTGTAGCGAGTCGCCGCGACCCTTTCACTATCGCAACCGCGGCACGATGGCGACGATCGGGCGCCGCATGGCGGTAGCGCACATCTTCGGCCTTCAGTTCAGCGGCTCCCTTGCATGGGCTCTGTGGTTGGTGGTGCACCTGCTGGCGATCATCGGTCTGCGCAACCGCGCACGGGTGCTGCTCAATTGGACATGGAACTACGTTCGCTACGATCGCGTCAGCCGGCTGGTCACAGACCACATCTCGCGCGGCGAAAAGTAGTTCCCAGCCCGCAAGCAGGCGGAGACGAGGATCGGCAGGTCGAAGCGAGTGACGCCGAATCCGGCAAAGTCACATCCTTCGAGGAAGGCAAGCACGCCGCGAGCGTAGTTGGCGAACGAAGGCGCGCCGGCCACATCCGCATCGTTGATGCCATGCACCGCCGTAGCGTCAGGCGGGATCGGAACGCCTGGGTTCACGCGCTTGCAGCGGGACTCCTCTCGCCCGTCCGGGTGCAATTTGAGGATGGCGATCTCGACGATCCGGTCGCGCTCCGGCGACGTGCCGGTGCTCTCCAGATCGATGAAGGCGAGCGGACGACGCAACTCCAGGGACATAGCGAACACCCGCGACCTACTCGAAGGGCCGTCCGTATTGTTCGCGATGAGCAATCTCGCGGAGAGGTTTGCGTTGTTTCTTTCCGCGCCCGCCCGGATCGACGGGATAGCCGAACGGCAAGACGGCCAGCACGTCGAGTTCTGCGGGAATGCCCAACATGGCCTGGACTTCATCCAAGCCGCCGAAGCCTGCCCAGTTCGATCCGACTCCATCAGCCCAGGCAGTAAGGATCATCGATTGGATGGCCCGGCTCGCGTCGGAGATGGCAAAGGCGCTCGCCTTCTCCACCGCGACGACGATCGAGAACCAGAAACGCGATCATTGCGATCGCGAGACCGAGCGCCACGGCAGCGGCCAGTTGGAGCGCTATCTCACTCGAAAAGCCTGCTTCGCGAAGCCGCCAGCCGCCCTTGAGGCCAATCGCCGCGAGGAGATAGATGCTCAGCCTCTGGGCGATGGCCGCCGGAATGGCGAGATCGGACCGCACGCGCGTCGCGACGATTCCCAGGACGAAGAACAACAAAGGCGGCGCGAGAAGGTTGTCTCGCGCGGCTGCGATCGTCTCCAGAAGACCTCCCATAGATGCAACATGTTGCGGTTGTTGTGTCGAGTGCCCCTTGGTGAGCACCAGCATGGACGATGTATACTTGACTAACCATGCCAAAATCTGCACGTGTAAGACCGCATTCATCGACAACTACCGAGGCGACTCGCCGTCGGCGCTGGACGTTTCTGACGAATCACGCAGCGGTCCTGATCCACGTCGCAGGTCATCCGGACGACACGATCAGCCTTATTGCACAGACACTGGAGTTGACCGAACGGACGACCGCCTACGTGCTTTCGGATCTGCGAGCCGCCGGCTACATCAACGTGCGACGGATTGGCCGCCACAACCACTACAAGGTGCGGATGGGGAAGCCGTTGCGGCGCGATTCGCACCGCCGCGCTCACGTCCGAGACCTGCTCGAGTCACTCTCTGCCCTCGACTGAGACACGTTCGTCACGCACCAGTCAGCCACCAAATTGAAAGCGGAAGCATGACAGCAATCTGGCGCAGCGCCGCCGTTCAAAGGTGGGCGATCGCGATCAAGATCGCCCCGATCCTCCTGGCTCTCCTCGCGGCCAGAGCCGTTGTGGATGCTACGGGTGCCAGTTTCATCGAACTGACGGGGCTTTTCGGGAGCC
>CAZADU010000767.1:0-2077 GCA_964483945.1 uncultured bacterium | reverse complement strand
CGAGAACGACTGGGCCGGCTGGTCGCTGCTCACGCAAAAGCTGGGCGGCAAGGTGCAGTTGGTGGGCGACGATCTGTTCGTGACCAACGTCACGCGGCTGTCGCGCGGCATCCGCGAGCACATCGGCAACTCGATCCTCGTGAAGGTGAACCAGATCGGCACGCTGACCGAGACACTCGCCGCGGTGCAGATGGCCCAACGCGCCGGCTGGACCGCCGTGATCTCGCACCGATCGGGCGAGACCGAGGACGTCACCATCAGCGACCTCGCGGTGGCCACGAACGCCGGCCAGATCAAGACCGGGTCACTGTGTCGCACCGACCGGGTCGCGAAGTACAATCAGCTCCTGCGCATCGAGGAGCAGTTGGGAACCGGCGCGGCATACCCGGGACGCACCGCGTTCCGGGCCCTGCGCTGATTCCCCCGTCTCGGCATCGCATTCCCCGGAGTCCGCAGCGCGTGGTGCCGCCGCAATCGGGCCCCGTGTATCATCGGCACATCGCGGCACGGACGCCGCGCGCAGGCACAGGGAGGTTCCCATGAAGTCGCGTGATCGCACCCGCCGGTTCTTCACCCGCCCGCTCGGCGTCGCACTCGGGGCCAGCGCCCGCAAGGTGCCCCGCTGGTTGTGGCTGCTGGCCGGCGTGTGGCTGGTGTGGGCGACCGTGCTGTCCGACCACAGCGTCTGGCGCATCGCGCGGCTCAAGCGCGAGATCGCCCAGGCCGAACGCGACACACGCGAACTGAAGAAAGCCACGTCGACGCTCGAGGCACAGCTTCAGGATCCGTATGCGCGCCGGTTCCGCGCCGAGGAGATCGCGCGCAGCGAGCACGGCTGGGCCGCCCCCGGCGAGATCGTGTACCGGTTCCGCAACGAGCGCACGCATGGCGACACCGCGCGCTAGAATCCGATGTTGGCCGACAGTCGCAATCCGATGCCGCTGACGTCCAGCATGAGCGGTTTGCCCGAGATCGGGTTGGACAGGGCCTCCGCGGTGTTCTCCTCGATCATGCCCTGCACCTCGCCGCTGCGGTAGAGCGCCGACAGCAGCACCGAGTAGCGCGAGGCGAAGAACATGTGCACGCCGCCCTCGAGGTAGTAACCCGGCGCGTCGTTCGTGCCCTCGATCTTGAACGAGCCGCCCAGTTGTGCGGTGGTGGCCGAGTCCGCGCCCGCGAGCGCCTGCTCGAAGATCACGCGCGAGTGCGTGTACTGCACGAGCCCGCCGCCCATGAACATGCGCGCCTGGAAGTCGCCCTGATTGTATGGCTGCAGGTAGTAGCTGGCCCCGAGGTGCACTGGCACCGTGATGAGGTCCGCGCGCACGTTGATCGAGGTGACCAGTGCGGGCAGGTACTCTTTCGATGAGCTGGCTCGGAGGTGCCCCACACCCGCGTTCACCGACAGGCTGCGCGTGACGAAGTAGCGCAGTTCGGCGTCGAACAGCCACGAGAAGGAGACCTTGTCGAGCGGATCGAGCCCGCGGGGGCTGAGCACGGCACCGTTGTAGAAGGTGAGGACGTCGTTGAAGTCCCCCGCCTTCACCGATGTCGGGATGGCGGAGAGCGCCAGATTGAGCCGGTGCACGTCGGCGGCCGCTCGGACAGGCGAGGGCGCGAGCACCAGGCCCAGGACGAGGGCCGCAAAAACGGCGAGCCGCGGACGGAACAACGTGACCTCCATGCAGTTGCGGGGCGAGTGGGTCGAATGGCTAGGACCCGGTCAAGGCGCGGCAGCATATCCACGGCCCCTACCCCCTGCAACCCCGACAGGGTGCTCGGAAGATTGCTGATGGTGTGATCGGGGCGTGTAAGTCCTTGTGGCTGCGAAGCGGCAACGTGTCAAACTCGTTCGAAACCGACCATCAGCAATTTACTGAGCACCGGGCGATGTGACCCGATCGAGGCGCGCAAGTGCTTGGGAATTGGCAAGTCCGGCGGCTCGACCGGCCCGTGGGGTTGACACTCCGAGCAAGCGGGCCTAACTTGGGACTACGTGATGCGGGGTGGAGCAGCCTGGTAGCTCGTCGGGCTCATAACCCGAAGGTCGCTGGTTCAAATCCAGCCCCCGCTACCA
>CAZADU010000766.1:0-5327 GCA_964483945.1 uncultured bacterium | reverse complement strand
CCGCGGGCTTCTCTGTGGATTCGACCTGCTGCTTGCCATCGTCCACCTGGAGGAACACCCACACCCGGCGCCAGCGGTGCGTGTCGTTCTTGGCGGTGACCGACAGGCCCAGCCGGTCGGTGCGCGGCCGCAGCGGCACGCGGTAGTTGACCTTCCACATCAGGCCGCTGGAATCACGCACCATGGGGATCGCGTCTCCACGGCCGTCCGAAAGCGCCATCTCGGTGATGTCCGGCGTCCCCTCGACGGTCACCTCGACGGGCTGGCCCGGTGTGACGAACTCGCTCGACACGCTGGCCACCACGTCCGGCGGCACCGACAGGCCGTCCGACTCAGTGCCCCGCATGCGCGACTGGGCGGCGGCACCCGCCGAGCCAACTTCCACGGGCATGGTCGAGGCGACCACGGCCTGCGAGGCCGCGGACTCCTGTTCGGGGTATGAGGCCTGGCGGGCCGACGGCTTGCCCGCGTTGCCGCAACTCTCTAGCAGCATGACCGTGGCCAGCAACGCGACGATCGTGCTGGCCACCCCGAGCCCGAGGATGGCGCGCTCGCGTTGGTGCTGCGTGCGGATCGCGACCTCGGTCGCCTGTTCGAGGGCGTCGTGCTCGCTGTGCGTGTGCTTCGAGGGGTGACGTTCCATGGTGTTGTTTCCTCCCGGCTCGCGTTTGCGGCGGCGATCCGAAGTGCCGGTGCCGGATCACTACCCCGTCCCCGTGGCGCTGCGCCTTGGGCCGGTCGCGCTGCGGGTTGTCCGCCGTGCGTCTGCCCTTGTACATATCCATGGTTCGTGCCGAACGGCCAACTTCTTGCTGTACATCGAGTTGAAGTTGGAGTGGTAGGCCTGCCGATATCGAAGTGTGTCACTCTTGACACGCTCGCGATGGGCCCGGACCCTCACTCGAGGAGGCCAATCGGATGACGCACAACGACTCTGCGCACCGTGTCCGTACGCACACACCCGATCTCTCGGCTCGAACGACGATCGCTGCGTGTGGGGCGGGGAGCCTCGCGCGCGGCGCGGGTGCAGGCTGGAGGACGCGGCGCGCCGCTCTCGTTGCAGTGTCCTGCGCGGCGATCGTGTTCGCCGCGCGCGCGGTGCACGCGCAGGAATGGCGCGAGGTCCCGGCTCGCGTGATCTGGGCCCGCGAGTCGCTCGTGTACATGGCGGCGGACTCCGGCGCGCTGGTCACCGGCATGCCGCTGTTGATCCTGCGCGGCAAGCGCCACGTCGGCGAGGCGTCCGTGGAGCGGTTGCTCGAGCCCCGACTCGCGGTCGCACGTCTGAGCCAGGGATCGCTGGCGGCCGAAAAACGCCTCGACAAGCTGCGCGTGCGAGCGGGCGCAGTACCGGCGTCGTTCCACGGCAAGCTGCGCGTGGGGCTGCCGGCCGCCGCGCGCGCGAACCTGCTGTTCGCCTGCCGCACACCGCGATGGAACGGGGCCCAGGGTGGCTACGTGGCCGACACGCTGACGCGCGGGCTCGTCGCGCTCCGGCGCGTCCCCGGGAACGCGATGGGCGGGACCGAGCCCGACACACTGCTCGTGCGCTTCTTCGCTGATGCGGCTGACCAGGAGATCGCGCTGGAACGCGGCGAACTCGACGTGGCCGTCTTCTGGCCCGGCGAGTTGTCGGCACGCATGCGCGCCGATGCCCGCTGGGCCGAACCGCTGCGGGTTCGCCGAATCCGCGGCGTGCTCGCGTGCACCGGTGCGGACTCGCTGGCCCCCGACCCCGAAGCACTCGGCATACTGCAGCGTGACGTGTTCGCGGGTGACCTTGAGCCCCTCGCGGCCCCGGCGCGTCCCGGAATCGCACCGCAGCGCCTCGCGCGGCTCGAGCCCGACCCGGCCCCCCCCGGTGCGGCGTTGCTGGCGCGCGCGCTCGGCGTGCCAGGTGCTCGGGGGCCCGCGCTGCGACTCGCCTACTTACCCAATGCCGATCCGATGGCTTTGCCCCCTGAGTCCCGCGGCGTGTTCGCATTGCGCTGTGTCGTGCTCACCTCCCCCGCGCTGCGCGAAGGCTGGCCCGCGCACGCGGGCGCTGCGGAACTCGCCAACCTGCTCCAATGCGAGGGGCCGTGATGAACTCGTTGCGCACACGGCTCATCGTGGGCTTCTCGCTCGTCGCGGTCCTGCCGTTGGCACTCGCGCTGGCGCTGCTCGAACAGAGCATCCAGCAGACCATGCGCGCTCAGGCCGCATCAAGGCTCGACGCGGCGGTGGACGTGGCGCGAACCGGACTCGCCTCGGACGGCGAGCGGCTCGAGGCGCGGCTGCGCGTGCTCGCTCGCGATCCGCAACTGCGGCGACTCCTGTTGGTGGATAGCGAGAGCCGGCTGGAACTGCGGCAATACCTGGAGGACCAGCGCTTCTTGCTGGGGCTCGACCACCTGTCGGTCTCGGACAGTGCGGGTGTGACCGTGGCCGACGCCGCACTCGCGCCGCGTCTCGGGAGCGCGCCGCTCCCCGCCGCGGTTCTCCCGCCGGCACGCGACAGCGGACTGGCGCTGGTGCTACTCGCGGACCGCGCCGCCCTCGCACTCGAGGCGCGCGCGGTGATCTCCTACGACGGGGCGCCGGCAGGACTCGTGCGCGGCGGCTGGCGGCTGGACTCCGCCTACGTGGCGAAGCTGGCGCGAACAAGCGGGCTCGAGTTGGTGCTGCGCGACTCCAGCGGCCGCGTGGTGGCGGCTACACTCGCCGGTGGTACAGCACCCGCGCACCGCCCGGGCGACGACAGCGTGGGCCGCGTGGAGCTCGAGGGCACTAGCTGGTTCACGCGTGAGACCGCGCTGGGCGATGGGGGCGGGCGCGCCGCAGCGGCCTGGCTCGTCGCACTCGCGCCCACCGCGGCGGCCGACGACGCACTGTCGGTGCTGCGCCTCACCGCACTCGTGCTCGGCGGACTGGGCGTGCTGCTCGCGATCGTGCTGGGCGTCGTGTGGTCGCACCAGGTGGCGAGCCCGATCGTACGGCTCGCGGCCGTCTCCGAGCGGCTCGCTCGCGGCGAGTGGGAGGAGCCGGTGGAGCTGGAGAGCCTGCGCGAGCTGCGCACACTCGTGGACGCGCTCGAGCAGATGCGGCTCGACCTGCGCACCTACCGCGACCATCTGCGCGCCAGCGAGCGGCAGGCGGCCTATGGCCAGATGGCGCGCCGCGTGGCGCACGAGATCAAGAACCCGCTCACGCCCATCGCGCTCACCGTGGCGGGGCTCAAACGTGCGCACGAACTGGGCCACCCTGGCTTCAGCGAAGCGTTAGACGACACCGTGCGCACCGTCACCGAGGAAGTCGCGAGGCTCAAGACCCTGCTGCGTGAGTTCGGTGAGCTGGGACAGTTCCCTGCACCCCGGCTCGCGCTATTCGACGTGGGCGAACTGCTGCGCGACCTCGCAGCACTGCATGCACACGACGTTCAGTCGGGCCGGCTCGCATTCCACCGGATTTCCGGGGTACTGCGCGTGAACGCCGACCGCGACCAGATCCGGCGAGCGCTCTTGAACCTGCTGCAGAACGGGCTCGACGCCGCGGGCCCCGCCGGGCATGTGCGCGTGAGCGCGCACGCCGAGGGCGAGCAGTTGCGGCTCGGGGTGAGCGACGACGGACCTGGCCTCACGCCGGAACAGGAGGAGCAGTTGTTCGTCCCGGGCTTCACCACCAAGGCGCACGGCAGTGGGCTCGGACTCACTCTGGTCGAGCGCATCGTCACCGACCACGGCGGCACGCTCGACGTGGAGAGCGCGGTCGGGCACGGCACGACGTTCATCATCCGATTGCCATTGATCCCGGAGGCATGACCATGCCGAGCATCCTGGTCGTCGACGACGAAGCCAACATCCGCTCCAGCCTGCACGGCGTGCTGTCGCGCGAGGGCCACCAGGTGGACATGGCCGGCTCGCTCGCCGAGGCGCGCAGGCTGCTGCGCGAGGCCTATGACGTGGTGCTGCTGGATGTGCGCTTCCCCGAGGGCAACGGACTCGACCTGCTGGCCGAGATCCGCGCCGATGCGCCGGCCACCACCGTCATCATGATGAGCGGCAACGCCGAGCTCGAAACCGCAGTTCGCGCCACGCAACTCGGCGCCTATGACTTCCTCGAGAAGCCGCTGTCGCTCGATCGGCTGCTGGTGCTGTTGCGCAACGCCGCCGACACGCGCACGCTCGCCTCCGAGAACGAGCGTCTGCGCGCTCCATGGGCCACGGCACTCGTCGGGGACTCACCCGCTATGCATCAGCTGCTCGGCGAGATCCAGCTGGCCGGGCCGTCCCAGGCTCGCGTGCTGCTCACCGGCGAGAACGGCACCGGCAAAGAACTCGTGGCGCGCGCGTTGCACGCCGCGAGCCCACGGCGAGCCATGCCGTTCGTTCCCGTGAACTGCTCGGCGATCCCCGAGGAGCTGTTCGAGTCGGAACTGTTCGGTCACGAGAAGGGCGCGTTCACTGGTGCGACGCAGGCTCGCCGCGGCCGCTTCGAAGAGGCGCACGGCGGCACGCTCATGCTGGACGAGGTGGCCGATCTCTCGGCACGCGCGCAGACCAAGCTGCTACGCGTGCTGCAGGAATCCGAACTCACCCGCGTGGGTGGCGGCCGCTCGATCCGCGTGGACGTTCGCGTGCTCTCGGCCACGAACCGCGACCTGACCGCGGCCGTAGCGGGGAACACCTTTCGCGAGGACCTCTACTTCCGGCTCGCGGTGATCCCTCTGCGCGTACCGGCGCTGCGCGAGCGCCGCACCGACATCGCAGCACTGGTGGCGCACTTCCTGGAAGTGCTCGCTCGCGACATGGGCCGTCGCGCGCCGGTGTTCAGCACCGGCGCGCTCGAGGCCCTCGCCCGGCATCCGTTCCCGGGCAACGTGCGCGAGCTGCGCAACCTGGTCGAACGGCTCGTCATCATGAACCCGGGCGCGCGTATCGGTGCGGAGCATGTTGGCGCAGCTCTCCCCGCCCCCGCACCGACCGCCGGGCCCGGGCGTGAGATGCCCATCGCGCTGGCCGAGGCCGTACGCGAGTTCGAGCGGCGTCACATCGAGGCCGCACTCGCGGCCGAGGGCGGCAATCGCACACACGCGGCTGCTCGACTCGGACTCGAACGGAGCCACCTTTACAAGAAGCTCCGCCAGCTCGGCCTGCGCGAAGAGGAGTGAAGCGCCGGCCCGAGTGCTCGGGCCGGCGAGGCAGGACTCAGGCGCCCTTGCGGAGCTGGACCCACAGCGAGAGCTGGTGGTCCTCGATCCCTTCGGGAATGTCCTTCGCCTCGCGGCCGATCTCCTCGCCATCCTGGGTGAGCACGACGCTCACCGTGGCGGAGCTCACGTCGGGCGG
>CAZADU010000765.1:0-4456 GCA_964483945.1 uncultured bacterium | reverse complement strand
GCACGTCCGCCGCCTGCGACTTGGCGAGCCCGAAGTCCAGAACCTTCACGCGGCCCTCGCGCGTGACCATCACGTTGGCGGGCTTGAGGTCGCGGTGCACGACGCCGCGCTCGTGGGCCGCGGCGAGCGCGTCGGCCAGCGGCACGGCCAAGTCGAGCACGCGCGCGAGCGGCAGGCCGCCGGGCGCGACCAGCCGGTCGAGGCTCTGGCCCTCCACCAACTCCATGGCGAGGAACCGGACGCCGCTCGCCTCTTCGATCGCGAATAGCGTCACGACGTTGGGATGATTCAAAGCGGCCACGGTCCGCGCCTCGCGCTCGAATCGCGCCAGCCGATCGGGGTGCGAGGCCACCGCCGCCGGCAGAACCTTGATGGCGACTTCTCGGCCGAGCCGGTGATCGCGGGCTCGATAGACCTCGCCCATTCCGCCCGCGCCGAGCGCGGCGACAATCTCGTAGCTGCCGAGGCGAGTCCCTGGAGACAGTGGCATCCGGGGAATCTACATCAGAATCTCGCGAGCGTGCCGGGCCGCAGACCGGCGCCACCCCGTTCTTTCAGGACGGATCCGTCGGCGCCGGCATCCGCCGGAACGCGCGGTAGAGCAGCAAGTCGTAGACGATCTTGAGGCCGCCGGCGACGAAGAACGGTGCCCCGCTCCCGGTCAGCAGGAACGCGCCCCCGACAATAGGCGCCAGGCCCGCGCCCAGCGAACGGGCGATGCCGGTGATTCCGGCCGCGGCCGCGCGCTCGTCCGGCGCGACCACCGCCATCGTGTAGGACTGCCGCGTCGGCACGTCCATCTGAGAGATCAAGAAGCGCACCAGCAGCAGTCCCATGGCAGAGCCCATCGAGGGCATCATGGGGACCAGGATCAGCAGGACGTTCGACGGCAGGTGCGTGAAGACCATCGTGTTGACGAGGCCGAACCGAGCGGCAATCCGATGCGCCATCAGCGATGATGCCGCGGCCAACAGGTTCGCCACGAAGAACAGGCTGCCGAGCGTCGCCGGGCTCGCGCCGAAACGAGTGTGGAACCAATACGCCATCACGCTCTGCAACACGAACCCCCCGGCGAAGGCGTCGAGGGCGAACAGCGCACTCAGGCGGGCCACCACGCCGCCCGAGCGATGGAGGCCAAAGCGCGAGCTGGAGGGCGCGCTCGACTCTGCGGGTGAAGCCTCGATCGCAGGCGAAAGTCGGGTGAAGAATGCCGCCAGGATCACGCCCGCGGCAGCGTAACCGGCGAGCACCACGCGGTAAGAGTCCAGGTCGGTCATGCCGCGATGTTGGGCGATCTGCGTGATCCATCCACCCGCAAGTGCGCCCAGCGCCGTCGCCGTGGACCCGGCGAGGTTGTACCAGGC
Source organism: uncultured bacterium (assembly GCA_964483945.1). Taxonomy (GTDB): domain Bacteria; phylum Eisenbacteria; class RBG-16-71-46; order RBG-16-71-46; family RBG-16-71-46; genus JAIOPA01. The sequence continues at coordinate 3,092 of CAZADU010000765.1, read as the reverse complement.
GAACATCCGCGTGCGCTGCTGGTCCGAAACCAGGTGCGACAGCGCGGCCTGCTCGATGGACAGGAACGGGCCCACCTCGCTCCCGCTCGGACTGATCACACCCACGATCGCCGCTAGCATGAGCAGCTCGGGCCGCCGGGTGAGCAGGAAGGCGATGCCGCCGGCGACCATGAGTGCCGCGCCCAAGAGTAACATGCGACGGCGGCCCATTCGATCGGCACGCGTCGTGATCCACAACGAGATGCCCGCGTCGCCCAGCAGCGTGAGGGCGAGCAGCAGGCCGATCGCGGGTCCGCCCAGTCCGATTCGCGCCAGGTACAGCACGAACACGATCGACAGGAACCCGTAGGCGAAGAGCCTTGTCGAACGCGTGATGAACAGCAGCGTTGCGTCTCGGCGCGCGGGTGACATCTCGACGCTGCTCAGAAGTAGAGCTTCGCCAGCAGGCCAAGGGCATTGAGGGCAGAGTACCCGGGCTGCTCATCCGTCTGGCGAGCCAGGTACGCCTCGAAACGGAAGTGCTTGTGAAACGTGATCTCGGCTCCTCCCATGGCGAGGGTGCGCGACCAGTCGTCGTAGCGCGTGTCGTAAAGGACTTCGAAGTTCGCGTAGGGCGTGACCGGACGATGAAGAACGGTGAACTCGCGTGTGGCTTCGGCGCGGAGCCGATAGCGGGTGGAGTAGACGCCGCTGATCCAACGCAGGTCGGCTCTCGCGCGGCACTCGACCCAGATCTGCCCGGGGAACGGCGCCTTCCCGTAGACGGACAGGACCCCGCGGTGCTCGGGCGGGGTCGGCGCGCCGCCTTCGGACTTGAGGACATGGGTGTACCCGACGCGCGTCCACAGATACCGGTTGCGGGCCCAGTCCTCCTGCCGGAGCACCGGCCGGAGGTACGGCACGAGCGAGACATCGACGTAGCCCGCGACGTCGAGTGTGTGGCTGGGTGACTCCTTCCCCCTCGCATAGGCCGTGACGAGGTGGATCCGGGTCCGGTCGTCGAGCCGAATGAAGCCGTTGAGCTCGGGCCATACCTCACGCGAGTCCTCGGCTCGGACATCGTCCCAGGGCACGGCCGCGAGCACCACCGCGAACGCCGCCGATCCTGCCAGTCGAAGCAATCGGCGACAGAGCCTGTTCGAGTACGCGACGGTGGCGGATTGTCCCACGATATCCCGCCTATTTCACGGACGCGGCCAGAACCGACTCGACGTGGCGCGTGATCACGCTGGCCGCCAGAAGATCGAGCAGGTGCAGGGGCTCGATGACGAAGGCATTCTCCGAGAACTCGTCTCCGAGCACGTTGTGCTCGAGGTGGCGACCCAACAGCGCTTCCGCCGCAGGGGCCTCCGCAGGCGTGAACACGAGCCGCACACCGGGGACGCGCCGCCGGACGGCCCGGTACCAATCCGCGAGCGGATCGCCGGGGCTCTCGAACGGTGCCGCGATGTCGGCGGCGTAGCGCCGCAGCGGCTCCAGGTCCGAGCCGAAGCGCAGGAACAGCCGGGTGAGCACGTGCTGGACCATGACCCAGACATCCAGCGAGTCGATGTCCGCGGCGAGCCTCTTCAGAATCGTGAGCGTTCCGGCCGGGTCCGAGGAGTCGAGCCTCGCGTACAGCCGGGTCGCGAAGCACGTCTCGATACTCACGTTGGGCACGTAAGCCACAAGCCCCGAGATCTCCACGCCGGCGCCCGCTTCGTCGGCCAGCAGGCGCAGGAACTGATCGGCGCCGGTGGTGTGGCCCACCAGAACCGTCCGCCGGGGCTGGAGTTCCGCCACGAGCTCGCGGATCAGGAGCCGGAGCACGCGCGAGTGATCATCCACGCTGAGGACGGGCCGATGCCGCTCGCGCAGTCCGAAGCCGGCAAGCGTGATGGCCACGGCGCGATGGGGTGTGCTTCTCAGATACTCCTCGAACTGGCCGTCGTCGGTCCCGAGGCCGTACAGCAACACCACGAGCGTGTCGGAGTCCGCCCGGTTGTCGACGTAGGTCACCGGCAGCCCGACGAGTCGCGGGTTCCTCGCCGAGAGCTGGCGCACGTGCGCGGTGGTCAGCACGAACTGCCGCTCCACCGGCGAACGCGGATCGCGCCCACTCGCCCCCCGCGTCTCGCTCCCGGGCCAGCGGAGCGCGAGCGCAAGGTCGTGCGCGTTCTGCCAGCGCTGCTCGGGATCTTTGGCGAGGCAGGCGCGGACCACGCGATCGAGAGCGGACGGAGCGAGCGGCGAAAGCTCGGCGATCGGGCGCGGCTCGTCCTTCATGACGGCCGAGATCAACGAGGCCTGGCTCGCCCCCCCGAACGCCCGCTTCCCGGTCGCCATCTCGTAGAGGACGCAACCCAGGGCCCACAGGTCGCTGCGTGCGTCGGCCTCGCGACCCTCGAGCTGCTCGGGCGACATGTACTGGAACGTGCCCACCAGTGCGCCCTGGACGGTGAGGGGCTGAGCGATGGTCGGGGACTGTGCGAGCGCAGTCGGCGAGCCGGCGCTCGTGGGCGCAAGCCGAACCCCGGTTCCCGCGCGGGCCAGTCCGAAGTCCATGAGCTTCGCACCCGACCGCGACAGCATCACGTTTCCAGGCTTGAGGTCGCGGTGCACGATGCCGGCGCGATGCGCGCAGTCGAGCGCGTCCGCGATCTGCGCGCCGATGCGGAGCACTTCCGACGTCGGGAGGGCGCCGCGCACCAGCCGCTCCGCCAGCGACTCGCCGTCGACCAGCTCCATCACGAGGTAGTCGATGCCGGCCTCGCGGCCGATGTCGTGCAGGACGCAGATGTTCGGGTGACCCAGCGACGAGGCGACTCGCGCCTCGCGTTCGAAGCGCGCCCGGTTCTCCGGCGATTCCGAGAGGTGGGCCGGAAGGACCTTCACCGCCACGTCGCGGCCGAGACGGGAGTCGCGCGCGCGGTAGACCTCCCCCATTCCGCCGGCGCCTAGCGGGGCGGTGATCTCGTATGGGCCGAGGCGGGTTCCCGGGGAGATTGGCATTCGTTGAATCTACCTCAGTCGTGGATGCGGGACGAGGGAGCGAGTCCCGAGTGCGGGACCTTCCGGCAGCTCGACGCTCAGTTCCGCGCGAACACCCGCCT
>CAZADU010000764.1:0-1503 GCA_964483945.1 uncultured bacterium | reverse complement strand
TGGAGCCCGGCGACCTGCACCTCGAGCGCATCGGCCGCGCGCAGATCATCGCCGCAGATGTGCTCGACGGCCGGCTCACGCCGCGCGAGGGGCTCGCCGCGCTGGACGCGCTCGAGCGCGAACGCCCGCGTTGGGGCCCCGGTCTGACCACGCTGGCGTTCGGCCTCGCGGGCGGCGCCGCGGCGCGGTTCCTGGGAGGTGGTGCGGCCGAGGTGGGCATCGCGGCGGCGATGGCCATGCTCACGGGCTGGCTCGCCGCCGCACATGTGCTGCCCGTGAGTGTGCGGGCGTTCTTCGAACCGCTGGCTGCGTTCATCGTGTCGGCGATCGTGTCGGCAATCGCGACACAGCTGCCGCTGTCCACCTACCTCGCCACGCTCGGCGGCCTGATCGTGCTGCTGCCCGGGCTGACGCTCTCGGCAGCCATCGCCGAGATCAACTCGCAGCACCTGGTTTCGGGGACCGCGCGGCTGACCGGCGCGATCGTGCGATTCCTCGGCATCGCCTTCGGTGTCGCGCTCGGAGCGCGTGTGGCGCAGCTGGCGCTGGGCGTCGCACCCCGCGTCGTCGCCACACCGCTTCCGGATTGGACCGAGGCGCTGGCAGTTCTGTTGGCCCCGCTCTCGTTCACGGTGATCATGCGTGCACGCCCCGTGGACGCGCTGCCGATACTCGGCGTGTGCATTTTGGCGTTCTTGGGAGGTCGCGCGGGCTCCGCCGCGCTGGGGCCCGAGTTGGGTGTATTCGCCGGGGCCTTCGTCGCCGCGCTCGCCAGCAACGTGCACGCGCGCTGGCGCGGCATGCCGGTGCTGGTCACGCTCTCCCCCGCGCTGCTGCTGCTGGTGCCGGGCAGCGTTGGGTTTCGCAGCATCGCGCTGATGATGGATCGCGAGGTGCTGGACGGCATCCAGGCGGCGTTTCGCATGATCATCATGTTCGCGGCCCTTGTGGCCGGGCTCCAGGTCGCGGGCGTGGCCGTGCAGGCGCCGAGGCTGGTCTCGCAGCGGAGGACCACATGAACTCGAAGCATGCGGTCGCAGCACGCACGTCGCGCATCGCCGCTGCCGTCGCAGTCACCGTCATACTGCTGGCCGCGCTCGTGCCTTCCGTGCCCGAGGCGGCACGAGCGAAGCCCAAGCGCGAGCCCATCGTGCTGCTGGACTTGAACTACACATTCGTCGAAAACCAAGCCGAGGCCGCGAAGTTGGGCGGTGAGGACTTCGGGCGCCGGCTCGAGTTCGAGCGCTACCGCCGCTGGCTGCTGGACCTCGTACGCGACGGGCACGTCATCCTCATCACGGCGCGTCCGGCGCAATACCGCGAGCGCACGCTCGCGCGCATCGACAGCCTGCTCGGCTGGAAGCCGGACGAGGTGTACTTCAACGAGCACGACCTCATGCCCGCGGTGTGCAAGCAGGAGGTGCTGCTCACGAAGATATTCCCGAAGTACGGGAAGCCCTCCGACGGCACGCGGTACTACGCCGTCGAGAGCAATCCGCGTAC
>CAZADU010000763.1:0-4807 GCA_964483945.1 uncultured bacterium | reverse complement strand
GCCCTACGACCCGATGTTCTCGTGGGACGACAGCGTCACCCAGCACGTCCTGTACTACCCGTGCGATCCCTGTCCACCCGTGCTCGACAGCATCACGTACTACTACCGAGCCTCCGACCATCAGCCTATGACCGAGACACGTCGCTTCACGACGCTGGCGCAGGCCGCGCGACTGGGCGGGCGCACGCAGTGGCGCCTGGCGTTGTCGTGGCAGCATGGAACGGAGCTCACGTCGCCCGGGCTCACGCGCGATCCCAAGAACCTGCTCCCGCTCGAGAAGCTGCGCTTCGGCCAGGACCGGGATCCCGATCGTGACCCGTTCCGGGCGTACTACGGTGAGTGGGCCTACTTCAAGCGCACGCGCTTCGATCGCTTGCAGGCGACCGCGAACGCCACGCTCGTGCAGTCCCCAAAGAGCCGAATCGGGTTCGGCGCGGGTGCGTCGTGGGACGACGTCGAGCTGTACGAGTTGGACGCCGTGGCACCCACGAGCAGCCTGATCGACTCGCTGCGCCAGTTCCGCACACGCGCGCCCGGCGGCTGGGCGTACGTGCAGCACCGCTGGGAGCGCGACGGGCTGGTGTGGAATGGCGGGCTGCGGTTGCAGATGTTCAGCGCCGGGGACGACGCGCGCGCGCCGGCCGGCGCGGGTGCGACCGCGGTGCTGCCCGACAGACGCTCCCCCGGTGCCCACTGGACACTGTCGCCGCGGCTCGGGCTCGCGTTCCCGCTGTCGGTGCGCGACGCGTTCTCGGTGAGCTATGCGCGTATCCACCAGCCACCAGGTCGCGAGTACCTCTCGGACAACCGGCTGCTCATCTACAGCCGCCACCCGTTGGGCGAGCCGGCGCTCGAGCCCGGGGAACTGGTCACGTACCAGGCCGGCGTGAAGCATCTGTTCGATGCGCGCTGGGCGGCACAGGTGTCAGTGTTCCAGCGCGATTTGTACGGCCAGGTGGGCATTGTGAATGACCCCTACTTCGGCGGCACGTTCCGCCCGCGCTACTCCAACTCGGAGTACGGACACGCCACCGGGGTCGAGCTGGCGCTGCTGGGCGGCTCGCGGCCGCGCGAGCCCGGAGGCGCGCTCGCGCGTGGCGGGTTCATGCACCGCCTGCTCTCGGCCGAGATGGGGTTGCGCTATACGTTCATGACCTCGTACGGCACCATTTCGGGCCCCGAGGGCTGGTACTACGGCCGGCCGTTCGGGTCCCGCCCGCTGCCGATCGGCGAGCACCCACTGGACTGGGATCGCCGCCACATGCTCGGGTTCGACGCCATCTGGCGCGAACCGCACGCGTACACGCTGGCGGTGATCACGCAGTTGAGCTCGGGCGCACGCTGGACCCCCACGCTGGCGTTCGATCCCACGACGGGCGAGGCGCTCACCGCGCCAGACCTGTCGGCGGTGAACTCACGACAACTGCCATGGACCGAGCGCACCGACGTGGTCCTGCGCCTGGAGCCCCCGAGGTTGCGCGGCGTGCGGCTGCTGTTCGAGGTGCGCAACCTGTTCGATTCGCAAGGCGACGCTTTCGTGAGCGTGGCCGGGTTCCCCAACCCCGACATCAACACGCTCGGCGACGATTACGCCGGCTATCGCACGCTCACGGGGCGCGGTGCCGGCTATTGGGACCCGCGCGCCAACGGCGGCCGCGGCGCCTGGGTGGCGGTGGACGACGCGCGGCTGGCACGCCCTCCGCGCTCGGTGCGAGTCGGGATCGAGGCGGGGCTGTAGTCTGGGCATGACCTTGCCAGCCGGGCAGCCGAACCCTAGATTCGGCCTCTTCCGCACCCCACTGGCGACTCTCGGAGGCCCGCTTTGCCCGTTCGCGGCATCGGCATCGACGTCTGCAAGGTCGAACGCATCTCCGAGTCGTTGAAGCGCTTCGGCGAGCGGATGGAACGGCGGCTGTTCACACCGGACGAACTGGCCTACTGCCGCGCCTTCAAGGACCCGCTGCCGCACCTGGCGGCCCGGTTCGCGGCCAAGGAAGCGGCCAGCAAGGCACTCGGCACGGGCATCGCGGGGGGCGTGTCGTGGACGCAGATCGAGGTGGTGCAACCCGGCGGCCGCGTGCCCACTCTGCGGCTCACGGGCGTGGCCCTCGAGCGATTCCGCGCCATGGGTGCGACGCGCTCGCACCTCACGCTCTCGCACGACGGCGGCCTCGGCGTCGCGTGCGTGGTGCTCGAAGACTGATGCCTCGGCTCCAGCGCGTGTTGATCGCCAACCGCGGCGAGATCGCCGTGCGCATCATCCGCACGCTGCGCGAGACCGAGCGCACCAGCATCGCCATCTTCAGCGAGCCCGACCGCACCGCGCTGCACGTGCTCATGGCCGACGAGGCCTATCCGGTGGGTCCGGGCCCGTCGAGCGAGAGCTACCTGAACCTCGAGCGTGTGATCGAGACGGCCAAGCGTGTGCGCGCCGACGCGATCCACCCTGGTTACGGGTTCTTTGCTGAGAACGAGACATTCGCACGCGCGTGTGCGGCGGCCGGCATCGTGTTCATCGGACCCTCGCCCAAGACCATCGCCGCGCTGGGCGACAAGCTCATGGCGCGCAAGGCCGCGCTGGCCGCGGGCGTGCCGGTGGTCCCGGGCTCACCTGGGCCGGTGGGCTCGCGCGACGATGTGAAGCGCTTCGCGCTGGAGATCGGCTACCCGCTCATGCTCAAGGCTGCGGCCGGCGGCGGCGGCAAGGGCATGCGTGTGGTGCGCACCGACGCCGAACTGGATGCGGCCTGGGACCTGACGCGTGGCGAGGCGAAGGCGGCGTTCGGCGACGAGCGCGTGTTCGTGGAGCGCTACATCGAGCGGCCGCGCCACGTCGAAGCCCAGATCCTCGCCGATCACACCGGTCGTGTGGCGTTCCTGGGCGAGCGCGAATGCAGCGTGCAGCGCCGGCACCAGAAGCTGCTCGAAGAGACCCCGAGCCCTGCGTTCGACGCGAAGATGCGCGCCGAGTTCGGCGAGGCTGCCTGCCGCGTGGCGAAGCAGGTGGGTTACGTCTCGGCCGGTACGGTGGAGTTCATCCTCGATGAGCAGAATCGCTTCTACTTCCTCGAGGTGAACACGCGGCTCCAAGTGGAACACCCGGTGACCGAGATGGTCACGGGGCTGGACCTGGTGGCCGAGCAGTTGCGTGTGGCCGAGGGCGACGAGTTGTCGTTCGGCGATGCCACGCCTGAGCCGCGCGGCTGGTCCATGGAGGCGCGCATCATCGCCGAGGACCCCTCGCGCAATTTCATGCCGAGCGTGGGGCGCATCGAGCGCGTGCGGTTCCCGCAGGGCCCCGGCGTGCGCAACGACTCGGGCATCTACCGCGGTTACGAAGTGCCGGTGTACTACGACTCGCTACTTGCGAAGCTGGTCGTGTGGGGCTCGGACCGCGAGCAGGCGCGCCGCCGGCTGGTGCGTGCGCTGGACGAGTTCGTGCTGGAGGGGCCGCACCACAACATCGCGTTTCACGCGTGGCTGGCACTCCACCCCGAGTTCGCGGCGGGCAACCTGTCCACACGCTTCATCGAGGAACACTGGCGGCCGGCGACGCTCAAACCCAGCCCCGAGGCGACCAACGCCGCATTGCTCGCGGCAGCGCTGCACGAGCACGCCGAGCGCGAGCGCGTCCAGGTGGGCCGGCGCGAAGATGAGCGCGGCGTGTCGGCGTGGAAGTGGCTGAGCCGCGAGCGGGGCGGGCGGTGAAGGTGTGGGTCACACTCGAGGGCCGCGAGGCCGAGGTGACGTTCCGCACCGAGGGCGGCAAGCTCGTGCTCGAAGCGGACGGCCGCCACATCGAGGCGGACTTCGTGCGGCTGCCGGACGGTGAGGTCTACTCGTTGCTGATCGACGGGCGCTCACACGTCGTGCGTGTCGCGCCGGCGGGCGATGGGCTGGAAGTGGAGTTGCGGGGTGTGATCATGGCGGTCGAGGTGAAGCACCCCCTGGAGAAGATGCTCCAGGCTTCTGGCGCGGCGCGCGTGGCGTCACGCGGCGAGACGGTTTTGGCGCCGATGCCGGGGGTGGTGGTGGCGGTGCGGGTCTCGCCGGGCGATGTGGTGCATGCTGGGCAGGCGGTGGTGGTGGTCGAGGCGATGAAGATGCAGAACGAGTTGGCGGTGCTGCATGATGGGGTGGTTTCGGAAGTTCTGGTTTCGGAGCGTGCTGCTGTGTCGGCGGGGCAGGCGTTGATCCGCCTGACACCTCATGCGGCTGTAGCGGAGGCTTCGACATGAGTGGTAAGCCTCGGAAGAGTCCTGCCAAGCGCGGTTCTGCTTCTCGGGCCCCTGTGGCAAGCGCGGGGCGGCCGGGGCGCTATCCTCGGCGGGACCCGTCGCTTCGCTCTCGCCCCCCTGCGTCGCGCCCCGGCCGCCCCGCGTCGACAACTGCGACTTCGGATAGTTCACGGCCCACCACTAGGCGCTCGGGGTCGGCGCTGCTTTCTTCGGTGCCCGCGCGCCTGACTCCGTCGGAGATTCCTGTGGCGGGCTCGTACTTCGCGGCGGATCTGCCTCGGGACATCGCGCGGCGCACACCGCCGGCGGGGGAGGCGCCGTATACGCGGGGGATCCATCCGGGGATGTATCGATCCCGGCTGTGGACGATGCGACAGTATGCGGGGTTTGGGTCGGCGAAGCAGACCAACGAGCGGTTCCGGTTTCTGCTGGGGCAGGGGCAGACGGGGTTGTCGGTGGCGTTCGATCTGCCCACACAGATGGGCTACGACAGCGACCATGCGCTGGCGCGCGGCGAGGTGGGGCGCGTGGGGGTGGCGATCTCGTGCCTGGCCGACATGGAGGCCCTG
>CAZADU010000762.1:0-1600 GCA_964483945.1 uncultured bacterium | reverse complement strand
TTGACTGCCCTCGCGTGACGAGCAGGATGCGACGCATGTGGGCCTGCGGATCGGATAGAGCTGGGATTGTACGTCGAGGCGCCAGTCGCGCCGGTGAGGTCGGAAAACGGGCGTGCTAGAGTCCGCCCATCTCGAACGAAGCCGTTCACAGTATGGAGGACCCCATGACCCAAGACCCGTTTGCCGAGCTCAAGCAACGCCAGCGTGCAATGTGGGCGTCGTTCACGCCGACCGCCATGTTCACGACACCGGTGGCGGGGCACCTCGTGCGCTTTGCAGGCATCGCACGCGGCGAGTCCGTGCTCGACGTGGGCACGGGCACAGGGGTGGTCGCCATTACCGCCGCGCGCGCAGGAGCGCAGGTGACGGGCCTCGATCTCACGCCGGAGTTGCTGGAACAGGCGCGTGAAAATTCCCGCATTGCGCAGCAGGAGCAGATCGTGTGGACCGAAGGTGACGCGGAGTAATTGCCGTATCCGGACGCGTCGTTCGACGTGGTCGTGAGTCAGTTCGGGCACATGTTCGCACCCCGGCCCGAGGTCGCCATTGCCGAAATGCGCCGCGTGCTGAAGCCGGGCGGGCGCGTAGCCTTCGCCACGTGGCCGCCGGAGCACTTCGTCGGTCGCCTGTTCGCGTTCGTGGGGCGGCATTCGACGCCGCCCCCGCCCGGCGCGGCGCCACCCCCGCAGTGGGGCAATCCTGCGCTCATCACGGAGCGCGTCGGAGAACGCTTTGGCGCCCCCTTCTTCGAACGCGGGACGATGAGCTTTCCCGCGCTCAGCCTTGCGCACTACCGGATGTTCATGGAGAAATCGGTGGGCCCCATGCACAAGCTGGTGGAAAGCCTTGCCAGCGAGCCGGAGAAGCTCGCTGCCGTGCGGGCCGAGTTCGACGCCCTGGCGCAGCCCTACTACGTGGACAACGTGGTGCATCAGAACTACATTCTGACTCGCGCCCAGGTTCGCTGACGTCGCATTCATACTCGTGGACAGACCACGTTGTTCCGGTCATGGGATACGCGCGCACTGTCCACGATCATGCAAAAAGGCGCGGTCACCCGCGGCTGTGCCGTCGGCTCCTGGGCCGGTTGGTGTTTGAGTCTGGGACACTCTGTCACGGGGAGGGGGGCCACGACGGGAGCGGGCGGTGCTGGAGGGCGCTAGTGTTGGCTATCCTCCAGTCGGACCGCGCCCGGTAGCGCTCGCGGGTCCGCGGGACCGGCCCGACCAGCGCGCCCTCGTCGCAGAACTCATCCGGCACCGTCGCAATGGCCTCCTCCTTCCGGCCCGCGAGGTAGAGATGCTGGATCCGGGCGACCGCGTTGCCGTAGCGCCGCAGGCGGCCACGGCATAGCCTCGGTATACTGGACGGGTGTCTCCTGCCAGGCGCCTCCTCGGATACTTCCGTCCCTACGCCGCCCGCTACGGCGTGGGTGTCGGCTGCTTGGTACTCGCCACGGGCTTTTCGCTAGGCATCCCCTGGCAGCTGAAGGAGGCGGTGGACGGCCTCCGCGGCGGCGGCGGCGCATTCGCCTTCCACGCGGGTGTGATCGGTGTCCTGGCCGGACTCCATGCCCTGGCGAGGCTCGGCTCGCGCTTCA
>CAZADU010000761.1:0-5843 GCA_964483945.1 uncultured bacterium | reverse complement strand
CGGAGCCGCCGATGCCGTATTCGTGGTAGAGGCCGCAGTTGAACCACACCGGCGAATTGAACGCGCCGATCTGGTGCACCAGCATGAACGCCAACTCGGCCTCGAACGCGTCGGCGTCTTCGGAGGTCGCGAAATAGCCGCCCTGCTGCTCGCCCGCCACGCGAGCGGTGTGCGCGAGCCGGTGCACGACCTGGCGCACGCTGGTCTCATGCCCGGGCATGCCGGGCACGCCGGCCTTGCGGAAGTACTTGCTCACCACGATGTCGGTGGCGAGCTGCGACCACGATGCGGGCACTTCGACGTCGTTCATGGCGAAGACCGTCGAACCATCCGGGTTCGAGATGACGGTCTTGCGCCTGTCCCACTTCACGTCGGCGAGCGGGTCACGCCCGGGCGAGGTGAAGCGGCGAGCGACATGAAGCCCGGCCTGCGTGGGAGCGACGATGCTGGGGGAGGTGTTCTCCGTGGAAATCGTTTGCGACATTATGGACCTCCCTGGTCCGTGAAGCTTCGGGGTCGGGGACCCCGGCTCTCGGTATGCGTCCTGCGAGGTTGGCTTCCGTGGACAGTGAGTCGTCACTGCGCGAAGCCGACCATGGAGGACGTGAAGTGAGTCGGGGGATCTTCTGCGTGAGGGGCGACCGAGACGGCTGAAGGGACAAGGTGACCATCGCGGCGAGGTTGGGTTATCGCACGCGAGCGTGTGCCGCGACAAGGGAGAAATTTTCCGCACAAGTCGCGGTCAATTTTCCTCTAGACAGCGCGCGCCCGCGCCAGACGCGGGCGCGCTCCGAAAGTGAATTCGTCGGACTCGCGAGTGTCACGCTCGCGTCACGCTCGCCGCGAACTCCACGGGCCCCACACCGCGAACGTCATGCCGGGCACCTGCACGTTGAAGAACAGCGTGTGGCCGTCCAGAGAGAAGCACGCGCCGGCGACCTCGCGGTTCTTCGGATGCGCGTTGCGCGCGATCGGGTAGCAGCGTCCCTGAGGTGTGACTCCCACCACGTTGTTCTCGCTCCGTGCGGAACTGTCCTCGCAGATGACGAGATCGCCCCACGACGCGACGCACAGGTTGTCGGGGCCATCGAGCAGCGCGTGGTCCGTCGGTTCGACGACGAGTGACAACTTATGCTCTCGCAGCCGTATGCGGAACACCTGGCCGTACTTTTTCGAGCCACCATCGGTGCAGCAGAAGTAGACGCTGCCATTCGCGTAAGCGATGCCCTCGGTGCGCGAGAAGCACGCGCACCCATTCCCGAAACCCTGTGCGCGCGTGGAGCTTGCTGCCGTGCGCTCGGTCCCCGGGGCGTCCGTGGGGTGCTCCATGTCCATCGCGGGGTCCACGTCCTCGATGCGGACCCACTCCACGTCGAGCTCCTCGCCGATCCGGATCGCCACGCCGTCCGTGCGATTGTCGGTGATGAGCTGAGGCTTTGTTCTCACGCGCAGTGCCTCGAGGATGCCACCGCGCGCGTAATCGCCGGCGCGCAGTGCGCTTGGGTCCGCGCCATTCGCCAGCGCGATGGGGCGGAAGCGATAGAGCAAGCTATCCGGGCGATCCTCGGTGAGGTACGCGATCCCCGTAAGTGGATCCACGGCGACCGCCTCGTGGCGGAACCGCCCCATCGCCTTGAGCGGGACCGGTTCCACCAGGCCGGTGCTGCGTGAATCCACTTCGAATATGTAGCCATGTCGTTGTGCGACATCGGGTGTGCGATCGGCGTTGCGGCGATCGCGCTCTCCCGGGATGTAGACCGTCTCTTCGGCCGTGAGCCACGAGCCCCACGGCGTGGGACCCCCCGCGCAGTTGCGCAAGGTACCCGAGAGGCTGGCGAACGATTTCACCAGCCGGCGTTCCGCGTCCACCCACAGCGTCGTGGTGCCACCAGCGGTTTTAGAGTCGTAGGGGCGGCCGCGCTTCGGGTCCACCGGCGGCTTGTCGCCAAGGTCCAACTCGTGATTGCGCACGAGGATGGTTCCGCCGTTCGCACCCGAGAACGCCGCCATGCCATCGTGCATTCCGGGTGTCGGCGTGCCGTCATCGAGCGTGGAGGCAAGCCGCTTGTCTCCCTGTCGGTCGCCCGAGGGTCCGCCCGGCGAGAGCAGCCGGTACTGGAACCCCGCCGGCAGGTCGAGCAGCCGCGCGGGATCGCGTTGGAGCGGGCCGTAACCCTCTGCCGCCATGCGAGGTCCGGTGGCGATTGCCGCGAGCACGCCGTCCACGCCACCGGCGAACACGCCGGTGGAGCCGATCAGCGAGGCGCGTAGGAACGACCGGCGGGACCAGGTCATGGCTGCGGCGGCACTTGGACCATGCCCAGCCTCCAGCGCAGGAACTGGAGCTGGTCGGCGTAATCCTGCATGCGCTTATCCACGCTCTGCCCGCCCGCGTGGCCTGCGCTCACGTCGTAGTGGAGCAGCACCGGCTCGTCACCGAGCTGCGCCTGCATCAGTGCCGCCATCTTGCGTGCGTGCAACGGGTCCACCCGCGTGTCGGAGTCGCCGGTCATAAGCATCAGCGAGGGGTACTTCACGCCCGCCTTCACTCGCTGGTAGGGCGAGTAACCGCGCAGCCAGTCGAGCTGTGCGGGGTCCTCGGACGAGCCGTATTCGGGCACCCAGAAGCGCGCCACCAGGAACCGGTGGTAGCGGATCATGTCGAGCAGCGGCACCTGGCAAAGCACCGCTCCATAGAAGTCGGGGCGCTGGGTCATGGCGGCGGCCACGAGCAGGCCGCCGTTGCTGTTGCCGATGATGCCGAGGTTCTGGCGCGTGCAGTAGCCGCGTGCCAGCACCCAGCCGGAGATGTTGAGGAAGTCGTCGAACACGTGCTGCTTGTTGGCGAGCATGCCGTCTCGATGCCACGCCTCGCCGAACTCATTGCCACCGCGCAAGTTCGCGCTGATGTACACGCCGCCCAGCTCGAGCCACGAGGCCACGAACGCCGAGAACTCCGGCTTGATCCCCACATTGAAGCCGCCGTAGCCGTGCAGCAGCACGCGGTTGCGGCCGTTGAACTCCAACCCCTTGCGGGACACCACGTAGAAGGGGATGCGCACGCCGTTCGTGCTCTTGATGCTGAACTGGCGCACGTCGAACGATTCGGGGTCGAACGGGTCGGACGACGTCCACCACGGCGCGGCGTTGCCCGTGGCGAAGTCGTAGCGATAGAGGGTGGCAGGGCGATTGAACGACGAGAACCGGAAGTACCCCTCGCCGCCATCCCATTCTCCGCTCATGCCATCGGTGGTTCCGAGCCCGGGCAGCGGCACCTCGCTGCCGCCCACGCCGTCGAGCGCGTAGACGCGCAACTTGCTGGCCACGTTCTGCAACACGGTCACATAGAGTCGGCCCCCGGCCGGCTGCGTGTCCTCGATGACCGCTTCGGGCGACTCGGGCACGATCTGCTTCCAATGCTGCGGCTGCGGCTTCTTGGCGTCAGCCAACAGGATGCGCTGGTTGGGAGCCTTCCAGTTCGTGGTGATGACCAACTGGTCAGCGACCATGTCGAACGCGATCGAGCTCTTGAGCGTGTCGGCCACGGTCACCACGGGGCCATTGCTTTCGAGGTTTTTCAGGTAAAGCCGCGTGTCGTCGCCCGCCGAGCCCTTGGCCACGCCGATCATGAGCCAGCGGCCGTTGTCGCTGACTCGCGCGAACGGGATCTCGGAAGCGGTGAGCTTGTCGCCGAAAACGAGCGCGTCGTTCGCCGGCTCGTCCCCTAACTTGTGATATCGCACGCGCGAGCCGTCCGCCGACCAGCGCGAGTACCAGAACCCCTTCTTCGCCTTGTCGAAGTTGACGCCGAAGTAGCGCCCCTTGGGCAGCCCGCCGGGCACGTCCTTCTTCTGGTCCACGTCGAAGACCCGCAACTCGACCTCGTCCTCGCCGCCCTTCCGGAGCCCGTACACCAACAACTTGCCGTCTCGCGAGACCGTGATGAGCGAGACGCTCGTGGTGAAGTCAGGCGACAGCGGATTCGGGTCCACCAACGCAATGTCCGGCCCGGCGTCGGTCTCGCGCAGCGTGAGCACGCCCTGCTGCTGTTCCACGGAGCGCGAGATGAAGAACAGCCGGCGGCCGCGCACGGTGGGCAGGCCGCGCGAATCCACCTTGAGATGGCGGGCAAGCACGCCCGTGACCTCGGCTCGACCGGGCACCTTGCCCAGGAGCTCCTGCGTGTAGCCCATCTGTGACTTCACCCACTCGCGCGTCTCGGGCGCATCCTTCTCCTCGAGCCAGCGATAGGCGTCCTCGAACGGGATGCCATGCAGCGTGTCGCGCACGATCTCGGCACGGGTGGCCGGCGGCGCGGGCGAGAACGCGGCGCGGGCGGGAAGAGGCAACAGGCAGAGCAGCGCGGCGGCGAGGCAGCGGCGCAGGGCGCGGGGGTTCATCGGGGACTCCTCCTCGGGGAGGCGAGATGCTGGGTGTGCTCGCCAGCCACCTCTCGGTCGGCCGGGGCGCAGAGGCGTGACTGTACCAAGGGGTGCCTACCCGGGCATTACCGGCGCCGACCGGCGCCGGGGGGCGAGCGCCCGGCGGGGGCGGCGGCCGCCGTAGCAGGGCCCGCCGTCGGAGCGGCTGCGCTCGCGTGCCCCCGCTCGCGTGCCCCCGCCGGCTTGTTCCCGCCGGCTTGCCCCCGGCGACGCTTCCCCGCGAGGGGCATTTCTCTCTAGAATGTAGGCTCATGGTCGGCAGGCGCCTCGTGGCGACGGCCGGCCTCTCACCCCCGGTCACGGACGGCCGGCGTGGGAGTCCATCGTGGCGGCCCGGACGGACCCGGGTGCATTCCGCGCTGGGCGACTCGAGCCTCCTCTACTCCCAAGGAGCGACCGAACATGAAGCGCGTGACCGTGGACGGCCGTCCGTTCGAACTCGACGGCTCCACCATCCTCGACGCCGTGCGGGCCGCGGGTGCCGACGTGCCCACGATCTGCCAGCACGACCGCCTGTCGAACAGCGGTGCGTGCCGCATGTGCCTCGTGCGCCTCGAAGGCAAGGGCGCACCGGTCGCCGCGTGTGTCACACCGCTCACCGACGGCATGACGATCGTGACCGAGGATCCTGTGCTCGAGAACGCGCGCCGATTCGTGCTCGAGATGACCGCGCATCGCTATCCCGGCTCGGCGGTCGAGAACGACCCCATGGCGACGTTCCACCAGATGCTCACGCGCTATCAGGTGTCCACCAACGGCCATGTGCCCGACCCGGCACTCGTGGACGACTCGCACCCGTACCTGCACGTGGACATGAACCAGTGCATCGCGTGCATGCGCTGCGTACGGGTGTGCGACGAGATCCAGGGCGAGTCGGTATGGAAGGTGGCGAACCGCGGGGCGAAGACCTGGGTGCATCCCGACGGGCCGACCATGCTCGAGAGCTCGTGCGTCTCGTGCGGTGCCTGTGCCGACGTGTGCCCCACGGGTGCGATCCTCGACCGCACCGTGCTCGAGAAGGGCCGGCCCACCGAGTGGACCAAGACCATCTGTGCCTACTGCGGCGTGGGCTGCGAGATCATGGCCGGCTCGAAGGACGGCGAGTTGGTGCAAGTGCTGCCGTCGGGCGAGGGGCGTTCGAACTTGGGCCACACGTGCGTGAAGGGCCGCTACGCGTGGGGCTTCGTACAGAGCGAGGCGCGGGCGCGTTACCCGATGATCCGCGAGCCGGATGCCCGTCCAGGGGGCGGGCGTGGCGAGTGGAAGCGCGTGTCGTGGGACGAGGCGCTGACGCACATCGCCGACACCATCCGCCGCACGGTGAAGGAGCGCGGTGCCGACAAGATCATGCTGCTGTCGAGCGCGCGCGGTACGAACGAGGAGAATTACGTCGCGCAGAAG
>CAZADU010000760.1:0-1595 GCA_964483945.1 uncultured bacterium | reverse complement strand
TTCGACCCTCGAGGGCCAGCGGCTCGCAGCACTGTCCAGCGTGGCCGAGGCGCGGCGCGCGGCCAACGAAGCGGAGCGCGCGCTCAAGGTGGCCGAGCGCCTGTCCGCCGAGGGGCTCACTTCGGCCATGGACATCGATCGAGCGCGCGACAACCTGGACGAGGCGCGTGAGCGACACGAGAGCGAAAAACAACGACTCACGCTGTTCACCGAGTCGCTCAGGGCCCAGATCGTGCTTCGACAGTCCGAGGCCGAGCGCCTGCGCGCGATCGCACGGTTCCAGCAGGAGCGCGTCGCCTCGATGACGGTGCGCGCCGGGCAGAAGGGCGTGCTGCAGTCACTGTCGCTCCAGCCCGGCCAGTGGGTGAACCCGGGGCAAGAGCTGGCGCGCGTCGCCGGGCAGGAGCGGTTGAAGGCCGTGGTGCGCGTTCCCGAGACGCAGGCGCGTGACCTGGCGCTGGGGCTCGCGGCCGAGGTGGATACGCGAAACGGCGTGGTGAAGGGCCACGTCTCGCGCGTGGACCCCGCGGCCCTGAACGGTACCGTGTCGGTGGACATCGAACTCGACGGCGAGCTGCCGCGCGGTGCGCGGCCCGACCTGTCGGTGGACGCCACCATCGAGATCGAGCGGCTGCCCGACGTGCTGTACGTGGGCCGGCCCGCGGACGGCTCGAGTGAGAGCACGGTGGGCCTGTTCGTGCTCGATAGCGACGGCCGACACGCCCGGCGCACGCAGGTCGAACTCGGGCGGGGATCCGCCAACGCCATCGAGATCAAGAAGGGTTTGAAACCTGGAGACCAGGTCATCCTGTCCGAGATGTCGCGCTGGGACACCGTGGACCGGGTGAAGTTGCAGTAGGCCTGTGGGCGGACTCGCAGGCGCCTGCAGCAGGCGCACAGGGAACCCGCAGGAACGTGTAGGGCAGCTGAAGGAAGCCTGAACTGGAAGCTGCAGTGAACTCATCGCTCCCCTGGGGAGGAGATATGACCGTGATCACCAATGATCGAGTGACGTCTCAGGGCAGCACCAAGGCCGAGGCGAGCCGTTCACTGTTGCGGCTGGAGGACGTGAAGAAGGTGTTCTACACCGACGAGGTCGAGACACACGCGCTTTCGGGCGTGCACCTCGAGATCGGTCGCGGTGAGTACGTGTCCATCTCGGGCCCGTCGGGCTGCGGCAAGTCCACGCTGCTGTCGATCCTCGGCCTGCTCGACACGCCCACGGACGGCCAGTACTGGCTGGACGGCAAGCCGGTGCAATCACTCGGCTTCACCGAGCGCGCGCGCATTCGTAACCGCGAAATCGGCTTCATCTTCCAGAGCTTCAACCTGATCGGCGACCTGACCGTGGCCGAGAACGTGGAGCTGCCGCTCACCTACCGCGGCATGGCGGCGGCCGAGCGTAAGCGGCGCGTCGGCGAGGCGCTCGAGCGCGTCAGCATGGCGCATCGCTCGCGGCATTTGCCGAGCCAGTTGTCGGGCGGCCAGCAGCAGCGGGTGGCGGTGGCGCGGGCGGTCGCCGGGCAGCCGCTCATCCTGCTGGCCGACGAACCGACCGGCAACCTCGATTCGAAGAGCGGCGAGGCGGTCATGGA
>CAZADU010000759.1:0-6139 GCA_964483945.1 uncultured bacterium | reverse complement strand
CACGCCGAGGCCGAAGCGCTTCGCCGAGCAGGCCACTCCGCGCGAGGCGCAACGCTCTACGTGACTCTCGAGCCCTGTGCGCACTGGGGCCGCACGCCGCCGTGCGCCGACGCCATCGCCGCGGCGGGTATCGCGCGCTGTGTCGTGGCGGCGCGCGATCCCGACCCGCGCGTGGATGGGCGTGGCCTGCGACGGTTGCGCGCCGCCGGCATTCGCGTGGACTCGGGCCTGCTCGCCGAGGAGGCGGAGTGTCAGCTTGCCGGCTATCGCCGCGCACAGTTCACCGGCCTGCCGCGCGTGACATGGAAGGTGGCGGCCACGCTCGATGGTCGTATCGCCGACGCTCGTGGCCGCTCGCGCTGGATCACGGGTGCGGCGGCCCGAGCGGACGGCCACCGGCTGCGCGCCGAGAACGACGCGATCGTGGTGGGTGCGCTCACCGCTCGCGCCGACGATCCGCGCCTCAACGTGCGCACGGGGGCGGTCGCGCGCCAGCCGCTGCGCGTGGTCGTGGACTCCGCGCTGCGGCTGCCCACGACGCTCAAGCTGTTCTCGCGAACCCTCGCGGCGGGCACCGTCGTGGCCTGCGCACGCGCGGCACCCGCTTCGCGCGAGCGCGCGCTCACCGCGCGCGGCGTGCGCGTGTGGCGGCTCCCGGCCGCGGGCGGCCGGGTGTCGGTCACGGCACTCGCACGCCGTCTCGCCGCCGCGGGCTGCCACGACGTGCTGCTCGAGGGCGGAGCGCTGCTCGGTACTTCGTTTCTGCGTGCGGGACTCGTGCAGCGCATCGTCCTCTACAGCGCACCACTCGTGCTGGGCAGCGGGCGCGCCTGGTGCGACGGACTGACGCGCTCGCTCGCGGACGCGGTGCGAGGACGTGTCGTGTCGGTCGCGCAGGTGGGTCACGACACGCGCACCATCGTGGATCTGGAGGACTGATGTTCACCGGGTTGGTGGAGGAGTTGGGCGTCGTGCGAGCCGTGGAAGGGCGCCCCGAGGGTCGGCGGATCTGGGTCGGCGCGGCGCGCGTGATGGACGGGCTCCGGGTGGGCGACAGCGTCGCCTGTTCCGGCTGCTGCCTCACCGCGGTTGCGGTCGAGCCCGGCCGCTTTGCCGTCGAGGTCGTGCCCGAAACACTGCGGCGCACCACGCTCGGCAGCTGGATCGAAGGCACGGTCGTGAACCTCGAGCGCTCACTTCGATTCGGCGACCGGCTCGGCGGCCATCTCATGCAGGGCCACGTGGACGCGGCCGGCACGGTCACCGCGGTCTCAGCGGAGGGCGATGGACGGCGCGTGACCATCGATCTGCCCACGGAACTCCGGCGCTTCGTGGCCTGGAAGGGCTCGCTCGCCGTGGATGGCGTGAGCCTGACCGTCGCCGGGCTCACCGACACTGCTTGCGAAATCGCGTACATTCCCCACACGCTCGCCGTCACCACCGCCGCAAGCTACGTGGTGGGGACGCGAGTGAACCTCGAAGTGGACCTGCTGGCCCGCTACCTCGCGCGCATGCTCGACACGGCGGGAGAGGGACCCCGGACGTGACCCCCGTGACGAAGACCCGCCGAACCCCCGCGCGACGCCCCCGCCGTTCACTGCCCGCAGACGTGATGCTGACCGTGGAGGAGGCGCTTCGCCGCATCCGCGCCGGCCGCATGATCATCGTGGTGGACGACGCTGAGCGCGAGAACGAGGGCGACATCGTGTTCGCGGCCGAGCACGCCACCCCGGCGATGGTGAACTTCGCCGTCAAGCACTGCCGCGGCATCCTGTGCGCGCCCATGTCGGCCGAGAACGCGGACCGGTTGGAACTGAAGCTGCTGGTGAGCGACAACACGTCCAAGTTCGGCACGCCGTTCACCGAGTCGGTGGACGTGAAGCGCGGTACGACCACGGGCACGTCGGCGTTCGACCGCGCGCGGACGCTCCGCGCGCTGGCGAAGCCCGAATCGAAGGCCGGTGACTTCGCGCGGCCGGGACACGTGTTCCCGTTGCGCGCGATGCCGGGCGGCGTGCTGCGACGCGCGGGCCACACCGAAGCGGGCCCCGATCTGTGCCGACTCGCCGGGCTGCGGCCGGTGGCGGCGGTGTGCGAGATCATGGACGACGACGGCCACATGATGCGGCTCCTCGCATTGCGCGAGTTCGCACGCGTCCACAAGCTCGGCATCCTGACGATCCGTGCACTCATCGAGTGGCGCCGCAAGCGCGAGCAGCTCGTACGCCACCTGGTCGAGGTGCCGCTGCCCACACCCGAAGGGGCGTTCAAGCTGCACCTCTACGAGAGCGTGCTCGAAGGCGACCATCACATCGCGCTGGTGAAGGGACGCATCTCGGCGGGAAAGCCGGTGCTCGTGCGCGTGCACTCGCAGTGCCTCACCGGCGACGTGTTCGGCTCTCAGCGATGCGACTGTGGGCCGCAGATGCACGCAGCCTTGCGCGCCATCGAAAAGCGCGGCTCGGGCGTGCTGGTCTACCTGAGGCAGGAGGGACGCGGCATCGGGCTCGAGAACAAGCTCAAGGCGTACCGGCTGCAGGATCGCGGCTACGACACGGTGACCGCGAACCTCAAGCTGGGCTTCGCCGCCGACCTTCGCGACTACGGCATCGGGGCGCAGATCCTCGCCGACCTCGGTGTGCGCCAGATCGAGTTGCTCACGAACAACCCGCGCAAGGTGGTCGGGCTGGAAGCGTACGGGCTCACGATCGTGAAACGCGTACCGGTGCAGGTGAAGCCCAACGTGCACAACCGCCGCTATCTCTCGACGAAGCGCGACAAGCTCGGCCACTTGCTCGAACTGGTGCGAGGGAGCGAGTGAGCGCCTCCGGCCGACGATTCGCGGTGATCGCTTCGCGCTGGAACGAGTCGCACGTGCAGCGCCTCGTGGACGCCGCGCTCGACGCACTGCGCCGGCAGGGTGCGAGCGACGGTGACGTGGAGCTGTCGTGGGTGCCGGGCAGCTTCGAGCTGCCGGTCGCCGCGGCATGGGCCGCGGACTCGGGCCGCTTCGATGCCGTGCTGGCGCTTGGCGTGGTGATCCGCGGCGAGACCGAACACTTCCGGCTCATCGCCGATAGTACCGCGCAAGGACTCATGCGCGTCGCACTCGACAGCGGCGTGCCGGTACTGAATGGCGTGCTCGCCGTGGAGGACGCCGCTCAGGCCGACGCTCGCTGCGGCGGTGCCCACGGCAACACCGGCGCGCAGACCGCGCTGGCCGCGGTGACCATGGCCGGCTTGTACGCGGCGGCCCGCGAGGAACGCACATGAGCCCGGCGACGGGCGCGCGCCGCCGAGCGCGCGAGGTGGCGTTCCGCGTCGCCTATCAGGCGGACGTGGCGGGTGACGCTTACCCCGCGGCGTGGGCGCTGCGCCGTGCCGAGGAGGACAAGCTTTCGGCGGACCAGCTGGAGCTGATCGAGGACCTCGTGGCCGCGCTCACCGCGCGTGGCGCCGAAGTGGACGCAGCATTGCAGGCTGCGCTCGAGGAACGCTGGGCGCTCGCGCGGCTCGCGGCGACCGACCGCGCGGTATTGCGAGTGGCCGTGGCCGAGCTGCTCGCGCGTGCGGGCTCGCCCGCTCGCGTCGTGCTGGACGAGGCGATCGAGATCGCGCGCACCTACGGCAGTGGCGAGTCGGGTGCGTTCGTGAACGGCGTGCTGGACCGGGCTGCGCGCGGGCTGCGCCCGGCGGAATTCGCATGAAGCACGCCATCGTCACGGACGTGCACGCGAACCTCGAGGCACTCGAGTCGGTGCTGGCCGACGCCGCGTCACGCGGCGCGGACGACTTCGTGTGCCTCGGCGATTTCGTGGGCTACGGGGCTTCGCCCAACGAGTGCATCCAGCTGCTGCGGCCCTTGATCGACGCCGCGGTGCTCGGCAACCACGACCAGGCCGCTTTCGACCAGGCTTGGCTCGAGCATTTCAACCCCGACGCCGCGCGTGCCGCGCGCTGGACCGCGGCGGAGCTCACGCCGGATCACATGGAGTTCCTGCGCGACCTGCCGTTCACGGTGGCCTGGCGGGGTGCTCGGCTGGCGCACGGCTCGCCGGGCGAACCCGAGGATTGGAACTATGTGTTCACGCCGGCGGAGGCGGTGCACGAGATGGACTCCTGCGCGGAGTCGGTGTGCTTCGTGGGCCACTCGCACGTGCCGGGGACCTTCGAGCTGGACGGCCGTCGTGCGCGCTACACGCGCGACCCCGGCATCGCCGGGCGGCGAGACCGGCGCTACCTGATCGTGGCGCCGAGTGTCGGCCAGCCGCGCGACGGCGACGCGCGCGCCGGTTACCTGTTGTGGGATGAAGAAGCATGGACATTCGAGCACGTCCGGCTCGCCTACGACGTGGAGGGCGCCATCGCGCGTATCGAGAAGGCCGCGCTGCCGCGCCTGCTGGGCGAGCGCCTGCGCTACGGCGAGTAGGGGAATCGATGGCGCGAGTCTCGACGTTGGACCACTGGGAGTCCTACTGGAAGGGACACCGGCACGACATCGACGACACCTACTCCACCGGTGGCCGGCTGGTGCGTGAGGTGCTCGCGGACGGGCCCGTCACGGGCCGGCTCGTCATGGAGATCGGCGCCGGTTCCGGCCGCGACCTGATCGAACTGGCGCGCATGGGTGCCACCGGCATCGTGCTGGACTACTCGCCGGCGTCGCTGGCGCTGGTTCGGCAACAGGCCGCCGCTCAGGGCGTGCCGGTGATGCTGGTTCAGGCCGACGCAACGCGCATGCCGTTTCGCGACGGTGCGATCGACGTCTCGTTCCATCAGGGCCTGCTCGAACACTTCCGCGACCCGCGGCCGCTGCTCGCCGAGAACGCGCGCATCACACGCTCCGGCGGGCGCGTGCTGGTGGATGTCCCGCAGTCGTTCCACCTCTACACGGTCATGAAGAAGCTGCTCATCCTGGTGAATCGCTGGTTCGCGGGCTGGGAGACCCAGTTCACGGTGCCGCAGCTGGAGCGGCTCGTGCGCGAATCCGGGCTCGAAGTGAAGCGCACCTACGGCGACTGGATGGTTCCGGGGCTCGCCTACCGCGTGCTGCGCGAGTCGCTCAAGCGAGGCATCGGATGGCGGCTGCCGCTGCATCCGAGCGGTCCCGCGTGGTGGTCCGGCGGCTGGGAGCAGTGGCGCGGCTGGTTGCGCACGCAGCGCTGGGCGCTGCACAGCTGCCACGTGATCGGGACGGTGGGGCGCCGGCGGTGACGAATTGAGCCGTCACCTGCTCGCGATCAACTTCCGTGACCCTGCCCACCCCGAGGCGGGCGGAGCCGAGCTGCACCTCGAGCAGGTGCTGCTCGATGCCGTGAAGCGCGGCTGGCGCGTGACGTGGCTCGCAGCCGGCTTCCCCGGGAGTACGCCCGAGGGCGAGCACAAGGGCATGCGTGTCGTTCGCCGCGGTTCATGGTGGGACTTCAACCTGCGCGTGCCGGCGCTGCTCAAGCATGAGTTTGCAGGTGAGCGGCGCCCCGATCTGATCATCGAGGACGTGAACAAGGTGCCGTGTTTCTCGCCGTGGTTCACCGATGTGCCCGTGGCGGTGATCGTGCCGCACCTGTTCGGCACCACGGTGTTCCGCGAGGCGAACCCCATCGTCGCGAGCTACGTGATCGCGCTGGAGTCCCTGATCCCGCGCGCCTACGCTCGCTGCCGATTCGTGGTCATCTCCGAGAGCACACGCGATGACCTGGTCTCGCGCGGCATCCCGGCACGGCAGGTCTCGGTGGTGCACTGCGGCATCGACCACGCCCGCTACCACGCGGATCCGGCAGTCGCCAAGTCGGCTCGCCCGACGCTCACGTTCGTGGGCCGGTTGCGGCGTTACAAAGGGCTCGACTGGGTGCTGCGCTCGCTGCCCGCGGTGCGCGCTCAGGTGCCGGACGTGCGGCTCGAGATCATCGGCAATGGCCCCTACGGCGAGGCGCTCAAGCGCGAGGTGGTGCGGCTCGGCCTCGGCGAGGCGGTCGAATTCCTCGGCTTCCTGCCGAGCGCAGAGAAAGTGGCGAGGTTGCAAGCGTCGTGGGCCGTGCTGCAGCCGAGTCCCAAGGAAGGCTGGGGGCTCACCGTCGTGGAAGCCTCGGCGTGCGGTACCGCGGTGATCGCGAGCGACGCGCCGGGGCTGCGCGACTCG
>CAZADU010000758.1:0-4860 GCA_964483945.1 uncultured bacterium | reverse complement strand
CAGCGCCAGCTTGCCTGCGAACGTGGTCTTGCCTGAGCCTTGCAGGCCCGCGAGCAGCACCACCGTGGGCAGGTGCGGCGAGCCCGCGAGCGTGATGCGCGACTCGCCGAGCAGCCGGACCAGCTCGTCGCGGACGATGCCGACCACCTGCTGGCCCGGTGTGAGGCTCTTGAGCACGTCCTCGCCGACGGCGCGCTCCTCGACCCTGGCGACGAAGTCCTTGGCCACCTGCACAGGCACGTCGGCCTCGAGCAGCGCGCGGCGCACGTCGCGGAGCGATTCGCGAATGTTGTCGGGCGACAGGCGCCCTTGCCCGGTCAGGTTCCGGAAGACGCCCTGCAGCCGGTCGGCGAGTGATTCGAACACGCGGGCCTCAGAGGTGGTGTGGAACCGGGGAATATAGCACGCCCCAGCGGGGGCGGGACAGGCATGCGACCGCGCACGCGGTCGCTGTGCAGACGGGTCGGCGGTCGCTCGGGACCGCTCGACTCACGAGCGACTTGACCGCCGGAACGCTACGGGCAACTCGTCGCAGCGGAGACGATCTGCGTGCCGCTCGCGAACGCCGTGAGCCAGATGACGAGGTCGCCGGCCCCGATGGCGCCGGAGCAGTTGAAGTCGGAGCGGCCGTAGTTCTCTCCCGAAACGAAATCCCCAAGGAACTGCACGAGGTCGCTGGCACCCAGACCCCGCTCGCCATCCAGGTCGAATACACCGACCGTCGGTGCGCCGGTGAGTATGCCGTTCATGTAGATCCTGCCGCCGCCCGGGAGTGAAGTCGCAGGGACGCTGGGTCGGCCGCCGCCGACGATGCAGAACACCGCGCGACCATTCGCATCGGTCAGCTTCCGGACGGTCTTCGCCCCGCAGTCCAAGATGGCGTCGAGATCGAGTGGGTCCGTGGCAAGCGCCAACTCGGGGATCGCCGAGAGGTCCACCACGACCGACGCGTACGGTATCGGGTTGTTGGCGAGGTCCCGGTAGACCACCTCGAATTGGCCAAACGCGGAAGCCGGCGCGGACCCGTTGCTCGCGACCACGTTGAAGCAGGCGGGAGTCGTGCTGTTGGCGGGCGAGGGCACACCGCTGGCGTGAACAGGCGCGGGCGCCAGCGAGACCAGAAACGTGGCGCCGATCAGGACCGCGCGCGAGTGGCGCATGGCACCTCCAAGGCGGGAACCGGCGCGCTCGGAGGATCTCCTCCCGCGCCGGGGCTGGAATCATCGCCCCCACAGCGGGGCGTAGACAACGGGATTCTGTGGTGGCCGGGAAACACCCTAAACTCCCTGTCGCGGCAGCCGATAGCCTCGGCGGCTTCGCGCAGCAGCAGGCGCGCCTCGTGGCAGCTGTCGCGTTGCCCCGCGGCGGTCGAACTACCCCGCGACGGCCGCGCGCAATGCGCCGAGCGCAGCGTGCGGGTCGCTCGCACGGAACACGGCGTGGCCCGCCACGAACACGTCGGCTCCGGCGGCGCGAGCGGTGCGCGCCGTGGCCTCGCCGATGCCCCCGTCCACTTCGATCACGAACTCCAGCTTCTTGCGCGCGCGTTCGTCGCGCGCGGCACTCACCTTGTCCATCATGTCGGCCATGAACGCCTGCCCGCCGAAGCCGGGCTCCACCGTCATCACCAGGAACAGGTCCAGGTCCGGCAGGTAGGGCTCGGCCGCGGCGTAGGGCGTACCGGGCTTGATGGCGAGGCCCGCCTTCGCCCCCGTGGCGCGGATCTGGCGGAGCACTTCACGCGTCTCGCGGCACGCCTCGAGATGCACGGTGATCAGGTCGGCGCCGCTTGCGCGGAACGCCTCCACCATGAGCCACGGGCGGGCCATCATCAGGTGCACGTCCAGGAACGCAGCGCTCAGCTTGCGCGCTGCGCCCACGATCAGCGGGCCGAACGTGAGGTTGGGGACGAACTGGTGGTCCATGACGTCGCAGTGCAGCCAGTCCAGCGCGGGATCCACGATGGCGAGTTCATTGCCCAGGCGAGAGAAGTCCGCGGACAGGATGCTCGGGGCGATGATCGGCGGGCGGGCGGTCATGCGGGCTCCGAAAGGAACGAGGCCGAGGACGTCATGGACGACGTCATACGACGACATCATACGACGACATCATAGGAGGACATCACAGGAGGACATCATGCGATGACATCATCGGCGTACCGTCCGGCATCGTAGCGGGAATCCGGGCTTCAGCGCACCACGCGGCCGGCCGCCTGCAACGTGATGCTCATGCCGCGCGTCAACCGTGTGCCCGCGGGCGGGTCCTGCAGCACGATCGGGCCGCTCGCCGGGCCCGAGGGGGGCGACAGCACCCGAAACCCCTGCGACTCGAGCTGCTTGCGCACGCGGCCCAACTCGCGACCCGTCAGCTCGGGCATGACGAATACCTCTTCGCCGAGGCCGGTCGAGAGCAGCAGCGCCACGGGTGCTGCGCGCGGCAGCACGCTCTCGGCCGGCGGGTCGGTGGCCACCACCAGCCCCTCACCCACCGCGTCGCTGGGTGCTCGCGTGATGCCGCCCACGCGCAGCCCCGACTGCGTGAGCATCAGCTCGGCACCACGCCGAGACTCGCCGAACAGCGCGGGCACCGAACTGAACTCCTCGCCCAAGCTCACGACCACGCTGACGCGAGCGCGGCCGCGCACCGGCGTTCCCGCCGTGGGCTCCTGTTGCACGATGCGCCCGCGCAGCACGCCGGCGTCGAACCGTTCCCCGGCGCGTGAGAGTTGCAGCCCCGCGGGCGCGAGCGCCTTCTGCGCTTCCTCCACGGTGAGATTCGCCAGCTCCGGCACGCGCACCTCTCCCGCGCGATGTATCAGGCGCGGCATGAGCACGTTATTGAACACGAGGATTCCCACGACGAACGCCGCCATGGCGACGAACGCGGTGTAGAGGACGTCGCGCCACGGGCGCTGGGGCCTCTTCTTCCTCTTACTCAAGGCTTGCGGAACCTCGCGGCGAACGCGCCGTCGCAGCCGTGCAGGTGCGGCAGCACGCGCATGGTGCCTTCGGGGGTCACGACCGAGTCCGGCACCGAGCCGGCCACGCTCTCGAGCGTCCAGCCCGGGTGCTCGGCGAGGAATCGCGCCACGACGTGGTCGGTCTCCTCTGGCTCGAACGAGCACACGCTGTAGACGAGCCTTCCGCCCGGCGCCAGGTGCCGGGCAGCGGCCGTGAGCAGCTCGAGCTGCACCGGCGGCATCTCCGCCAGCACCTCCGGACCCTTGCGCCAGCGCGCGTCGGCACGACGCGCGAGCACGCCCATGCCGCTGCACGGTGCGTCCACGAGGATGCGGTCGAACGGCATCGGGAACGGGTAATCGCGCCCGTCACCGTGCACGACGTGCACCGCGTGCACGCCAAGGCGCGCGATCGTGTTCTTGAGCGTCTCGACGCGGTGCGCGTCGCGCTCGAGCGCCCACACCTCGCCTTCATCGCCCATGAGTTCGGCAAGGTGCGTGCTCTTGCCGCCGGGTGCCGCACACAGATCGAGTACGCGCTCATGCGCCTGGGGTGCCACCACACGCGCCACCAGTGCCTCGCTCTCGTCCTGGGCGGTGCACCGCCCGGCCTTGAAGCAGTGCAGCGCTCCCGGTGAGTGATGCCCCTCGACCCACACCAGATCGGGCGACAGCTCGCCCGGCCGGGCCTCGACACCCTCGAGCGCGAGCAGCTCGACCAGTTCCTCGCGCGAGTTCTTGAGCGTGTTGGCGCGCAGACCCGTGGGCACCGTGCGATTGTCGGCCGTGAGTAGCGCGCGTGTGTCGGCGGGGCCGAACCGCGCGAGCCAGCGTTCGACGATCCACAACGGGTGCGAACCCCACGCCGCGAGCGACTCGGCATCGTCGCCCTCGGGCCACTGGATCTTGTCGCGCTCCTCGGCAAGGCGACGCAGCACGCTGTTCACCAGGCCGGCCGCACCGGGATGTGCGTACTTGTGCCCGAGCTTCACCGATTCGTCCACCGCCGCGTGGATCGGCACGCGGTCGAGGAACAGGATCTGGTAAGCACCGATGCGCAGGATGTTGCGGATCCAGGGTTGCGTGTTGGCCAACCCCACGTGGATGCGCGAATCGAGCGCCGCGTCGATGCGGCCGCGCCAGCGAAGCGAACCCTTCACGAGTTCATGCAGCAACGCGCGGTCGCGCGGGTCGGCGCCGGGTCGCGCGTGTGCGCCGTCGAGCAGCCGGTCACTGAACGCGCTGCGAGTGTCCACGGCGTGCAGGATGCGCAGCGCCGCTTCGCGCGGGTCGGCGGGGAGCGAGTTGCCATCCGTGTTGAAGGGGGCAATGCCACGGCGTTCTTCACGCACAGTCGTCGCCCCAGTCCAAGGCTTGCCGGGCTTGCCGCGCTGCGGGTCGAGGCCGCCGTTGGCGGGTGTGCCGCGATCCTCGCGGGCCCCATTCCAACCCGACGGCGGTGCGGAGGGCTTGCCGTCGCGGCGATAGCGCACCTGTCCGGTCCGCGGGAAGATCGGCCGCGAACGGTTCACCGCACCCGTCTGATCCCCACCATCGTCGGCAACCTCCGGGCGCGGCGTGCGCACTCGGTCGTCGGTGGGCCGCTCGAAGCGCGGACGGTCACTGCCGGCTCGCGGCGCGTACGGACGGTCGCCCGTGGGTCGCGGCGAACGAGGACGGTCACGGCCAGCGCGCGGCGCGTACGGACGATCGCCACTCGGTCGCGGCGAGCGCGGGCGGTCGCTGCCGGCTCGCGGCGCGTACGGACGATCGCCACTCGGTCGCGGCGAGCTCGGGCGGTCACTGCCGGCTCGCGGTGTGTACGGACGGTCGCCACTCGGTCGCGGCGAACGCGGGCGGTCACTGCCGGCGCGCGGAGCGTAAGGACGGTCGCCACTCGG
>CAZADU010000757.1:0-2309 GCA_964483945.1 uncultured bacterium | reverse complement strand
GGCACGGAGGTTCAGCGTGTTCGACGACATCGGGCCGTTCAGCAGAACCTCGCCCCCCGTGAACGCGAACGACCGACCGAACTGCTCGAGATAGCCCCGCCCGGGGAGCGGCTCGAGGCGGCCCACCAGGTGCGGTTCGCCGCCCGGCTTCTTCACCATGCGTACTTCGCCGAAGACTTCGACCGAGATCCGCGGCTCCGCCGTCTGTCGGATCCAGTTGTTGCGGTCCAGGACGATGGTGAGGTCGAGGTCGGACGCGTCGTAGAGCCCGAGCAGGGGGTCGGGCGTGACGGGCTCGACGTAGGTGAACTTCTCTTCAAGCATGCGCAGATCGTCAGGGGACAGGGGGATCACGGCCTTCGCCGCGGGATCCGCGAAAGTCTCCTGCGCGATCAACAGATGGCTGCCGCCGAAACTCATGCGGCCCTTGAGCTCCGGCTCGGTGAGCGTGCCGCCGACGTGCATGTCACCACTGGCGACCAGCTTGAGTTCCTTCGTTTCCACGAGTGCGGCCCGGTCGGCCTTCACGGTCAGATCGGGTTCGGCGCGGACGAGGCTGGCGATGCGCACCGAACCATTAGCGTCCAACCGGCCCTTCCCGGCGAGCGCACGGAACTCCTGCAGCACCAACCGGTCTCCGTTCCACGCTGCCTGCAGCCGCAACTCGCTGTACTTCCCGCCAAGTCCGGACAGCTCGAGGCGGCCGCCGTCCACCGCGGCCTGGCCGGCGCCCTTGAACTCCGTGCCACGGCCCGTCAGGCGAAGGTCCACGTCGAGGATACCGTCGATCGCGCCAACGCCCGAGGCGATGAGTAGCGGTTGCAGCGAGCGCAGGGGGAATCGACTCGCCCGCAGCCGGACCTCGGCGTGTCCTCCGCCGATCCTCGGCTTGGACGGCGCGCCGGGCTCCGGCGGGACCATCGTGAACGCGATGGGCAGCGTGCCCGAGAGTACGATCGAGTCGCGCTCCGGCGAGGTGAAGTCGCTGCGGAACTCGAACCCGGCGCCGGTCCAGTCGAGATTCGCCCCGAGGCTGCCCGCGGGCCGTTCGCCGGCATGGAGCGTCGCACGCACTCCGCCCCGGGCTCGCGGTTCGGCGGCCGGGCCGGTCACGTCGAGAGTGCCGCTCATGGCACCTCGCACGTTGCCGAGCGATCCGAAGGCCGACAGCACACCGAGCCCCACGTCGCGCACCTCGACATGGAAGTCCTGCGTCCCGTCACGATCGAGCACACCCCTGGCGAGGATCCGCCCGCGCGCCGAAGTGGCCTCGAATCCGTCGAGCGAGAGGCGCTGCCGATGAACGTCCACTCGCGAGACTCGCGCAAGTGTCCAGCGTGTGGAATCCGAGAGCAGGTCCATCCGCTCAAGCGTCAGCGTCCAGCCGCTGGAATCGGGCTCGAACGCGCCGGCGAGCGAGACGGTGTCGCGGTCATGCATCGTCCCCTCGCCGCTCCAGCGAATGCGGTGCGAATCCCCCGCGAGCCGCAGCCGGGCCGACGGAACGCGCATGCCGCCAAGCGTCACCCAATCCGCGTCGGCTCGAACCTCCGCCTTCAGAAGGCCCGCACGGCCCACCCGTCCGCGGGCGTCGACACCGGCCCGCTTGATCCTCAGGTCGTCCCAGACGAGCGTGCGCAGTTCGGAGCGCAGCTCGAATTCGCGGTCCCGCGCCGGGCCGGTGACGTCCAGCACCAGTGTGCCCGACGCGACCGAGAGCGAATCGGCACCGAGCAGCGGCGCGAGGCGGGAAGGGTCGAGCAGCTCCATCTCGGCATGCAGGTGTGCGACCCTTTGCGGGGTCCCGCCCTCGGGCGGGTCGGTCAACGCGTAGCGGCCGCTCGCGCGCGTGGCCATTACGTTCGATCGCATCGCGAGTGTGTCCAACGTGACCATGCCACCCTGCAGGCTGAACGTGAGCCAGAGCGAGTCCAAGGTCGCGCCCTCGACCGACCCACGCGCGCGCACACGGCCCGAGGCGAGCATCGCGCGCGGGTCATGGATCGGCCCCGTCGCATGGAGTGCGAGGTCGAGCATGCCCACGGCGTTCAGCGTGTCGCGTCCGGCGAGTGAGGGCAGCACACCGAATGGGACCTCGAGCCGCGCGCCGGCGGTAGAGGAGGCCCCCTCCGAGTGCACGTCGGCGTCCAGCGCGATCGCACCGCCCTTGACGTCGAGCCGGCCACTGACTTGCGCGTCGGGGCCGCTGCCCTTCGCACGCCATTCACCACGGTCAAATGCGAGCGGCCCGAGGCGCGCACCATCAAGGATCAGAGCCGCGCTCCAGTCCATGCCCGATGCGAGCGGGT
>CAZADU010000756.1:0-4192 GCA_964483945.1 uncultured bacterium | reverse complement strand
CGACGACGTCATGCGGCTCATCAGCCTGCCCGGCAAGATCTGGTGGGCGGCGTTCCTGTTGGACTTGCTCGTGCTCGCCGTTGCGCTGGCGGCCGTGCGCAACCTGATCGTGCACGGCTGGGGCGTGTCGGGCTTCCAGCGGCCGGTCATGTGGGCCGTGGACATCACCAACTTCGTGTTCTGGGTCGGCATCGCGCACTGCGGCACGCTGGTCTCCGCGGTGCTGTTCCTGTTCCGCTCGCACTTCCGTCGCGCGGTCTACCGCATCGCCGAGGCCATGACCGTGTTCGGCGTGCTGACCGCCGCGATGTTCCCCGCCATCCACACCGGCCGGCCGTGGTTCGACTACTGGCTGTTCCCGTACCCGAACCAGCGCCAGCTGTGGACCAACGTGCGCTCGCCGCTCGAGTGGGACGTGTTCGCCGTCAACACGTACCTGACCGTGTCGAGCATCTTCTTCCTGGTCGGCCTGATCCCCGACGTCGCAGCCGTACGCGACCGCGCCAAGCACCCGCTGATGAAGTTCCTCTACACGCTGCTGTCGTTTGGCTGGACGGGGGCGAACTACCAGTGGAAGCACTTCTACGGTGCTTACCTGTTCTTCGCCGCACTCGCCACGCCGCTGGTGTTCTCGGTGCACTCGGTCGTGTCGTGGGACTTCGCGATGGCACAGACGCCGGGCTGGCATTCGACGCTGTTCGCGCCCTACTTCGTGGCCGGCGCGATCTTCTCGGGTGTCGCCATGGTCGTCGACTTGCTGATCCCGATCCGCAAGACGTTCAAGCTCGAGCACATCGTCACGCTCGACCACATGGAGAAGCTGGCCAAGCTCGTGCTGCTCACGTCCACGATGGTCGGCTACTCGTACCTGACCGAGTTCTTCATGGCGTGGTTCGGCCCCAACGTGGCCGAGCGCGACGTGTTCTGGTTCCGCGCCACCGGGCACTGCTGGTGGGCGTTCTGGATCATGTTCACGTGCAACGTCGTCTTCCCGCTGTCGCTGTGGTTCAAGCCCATGCGGCGCAACATGACGGCCATGTTCTTCCTGTGCATCCTCGTCAACGTTGGCATGTGGTTCGAGCGGTTCGTGATCATCGTCACGTCGTTGACGCGCGCGATGAATCCCGCGAACTGGTTCTACTACAAGATCAGCTTCACCGAGGTGGCGCTCATCGTGGGGTCGTTTGCCTGGTTCTTCATGTTCTTTCTGGTGTTCGTGCGCGTGCTACCCGCGTTCTCCATCGCTGAGATCAAGGAGACGCTGCCGATGCCGAGGCGGAAGGGAGGCCACGCATGATGAACAAGCTCATGCAGCCGCTCATGAAGCTGATCATGCCGCCGCCGCCCAAGTTCAACGGGGTTATGGGCCTGTTCCACTTCGTGGATGACGCCGCCGACGCCGTGACTGCGCTGCGCCAGTCCGGGCACAAAGATCTGCAAGTGTTCTCACCCGTGCCGCACCACGAGATCGAGCACGCGCTGGAGCAGGGCCCGTCCATCGTGCGCTGGGTGACGTTCGTGGGCGGCGTGCTGGGTGCCACGGGCGGCACCGCGCTGTGCTGGTACTCGATCGTCTCGTGGCCCATGGTCATCGGCGGCAAGGAGCTGGTGAGCATCCCGCCGTTCACGATCCTCGGCTACGAGTCCATGATCCTGATCGCCGGCCTGTCGAACCTGCTTGGCATGCTCGCACTCGCGCGCCTGCCGCAGATCAAAGCCTCGGCACCTTATGATCCGCGCTTCCAAGTGGACATGATCGGCATCTGGGTGCCCTGTGCACCCGACCTGACCGCCAAGGTAGAACAGATGCTGAAAGGTCAGCACGCGCTCGAGGTACAGGTCCATGCTTAAGCCCGTCGCGTGGGTCGCGTTCATGGCGCTGTGGTCATTCTCGTTCCAGCAGGGCTGCGAGGACGCCAAGAAGTCGCTGACGCGCCTGCGCTACTACCCGATTCGCGACATGCGGCAGACCGTGGCCGTGGATCCGCAGCGCGATGCGTGGAGCGAGAACGGCCCCGTGCGCTGGGGTCAGGTGCCGGATTCGCTGAGCGTGCCCACGATCGGCCGCGATCCCTACCTGGCGGACATCGCGAACTACGAGGCGATCGGCCAGAAGCTCATCGCGCCGCCCTCCACCGACGAGACCGTGGCCCGCGGCGACAGCCTGTTCAACACGGTGTGCTGGTCCTGTCACGGCAAGACGATGGCCGGCGACGGACCCGTGAGTGCCAAGTTCGTGCCGGCGACGGACCTGCTCGCCGAGATGACGCGCCTTCGCACCGACGGCTACATGTACATGTACATGCGGCACGGCGGCGCGCTCATGCCCTCTTACGGCAACATGCTCTCGTCGCATGACGCGTGGACCATCGTGCACTACATCCGCCACATGCAGAAGGTGAGCCCGCGATGAGCCACGAAGCCGTGCTTCGCGACATCGCCGGCCGCCTGCCGGGCAAGCCCGATCCCAAGAAGCGCCAGACGTTCATGGCACTGATGGCGGTGGGCGTGATCGCGTTCGCCTACCTGCTGGCCACGAACCCGCTGCGCGCCTGGGGCTCGTGGACCATCAACACGCTGTACTTCCTCGGCATCGCCGAGGGCGGCGTGGTGCTGGCGGCCGCCATCCGGCTGTCCAACGGCCGCTGGGGCGGGCCGATGATGCGCATCGGCGAGTCCTTCGCGAGCTACCTGCCGTTCGGCATCGGCACGATGCTGGTGCTGCTCACCGCCGGCATCTGGACCTATCTGCCGTGGACGCAGCACGTGGAGCCGCGGCAGGTGCCATTCCTGAATGTGCCGTTCCTCTACATCCGCACGCTCGGCGGCCTGGCGCTGTTCACCTGGCTCGCCAGCAACCTGGCGCGCCAGTCGCTCCGGCGTGACCTGCATCTATTGGCGCCGCACGTCACACCCGAGCTCAAGGCGCACTACGACAAGCAGATCGGCCAATGGCGCGGGGACGAGGCCGAGGCCGCGTCGTACTCGCACGAAGTGAGCCACCTGTCGCCGCAGATCGTGCTGGCGTTCGTGGCGTTCTACAGCGTGATGTCGTGGGACTTCGTGATGGCGCTCACACCCAACTGGGTGAGCCCGCTGTTCGGATGGTTCTTCTATGCCGCCGCGTTCCTGTGCGGCGTGTCCGTGGTGGCCATGCTGGCCACACAGCTGCGCGCACGCCGCGGGCTCGAGGCCTACATCAAGACGAACATGTTCTGGGACATGGGCAAGATCATGTTCGCGTGGAGCATCTTCTGGGTGTACCTGATGTGGTCGCAATACCTGCCCATCTGGTACGCGGACATGCCCGAGGAGACGTGGTGGGTGTTCCTGCGTTTCGAGGATCCGTGGCGGCCGCTCGCGTTCACCGCGTTCTCGTTGATCTTTGTGATCCCGTTCTTTGGCATGATGAACAAGACCAGCAAGACCAACCCCGCGCTGCTGTTCACGTTCACCTGCATCATCCTGGCCGGCGTGTGGGTCGAGCGGCACGTGCTGGTGATGCCGTCGTTGAACCCCGACCACGTCTGGGTGGGCCTGCCCGAGGTGGGCGTGACCATCGGGTTCGTGGGCCTGTTCGGCTTCGCGCTGCAGCGGTTCTTATGCAAGTACCCGTGCGTGAAGGTGAGCGACGTGTTAGACCAAGCCGGAGGCCACGGGCACTGACCCCGCGCTGAGCGGGTTCGACCGAACGCCCGGGTCCTCCTCGCGAGGGTCCGGGCGTTCGGTCTTCGGAAGGCATCCCGTGCCGGGATGGCGGAATGGCAGACGCAGCGGACTTAAAATCCGCTGGGCGCAAGCCCGTG
The DNA here is from genome assembly GCA_964483945.1 of uncultured bacterium. GTDB lineage: Bacteria > Eisenbacteria > RBG-16-71-46 > RBG-16-71-46 > RBG-16-71-46 > JAIOPA01. Next base: position 386 of record CAZADU010000756.1, on the reverse strand, counting down.
CAGGTTCGAGCCCTGCTCCCGGCACCAGGTTCCACGACGACTTGGGCGAGGGGCGAGACGGCAGCCGTGGGGAATGCATGCGCCTTCGCGAGTGTCCGTCCGAGTCTCGGAGGTCCCCGTGCCGCCCGCCTCGTGCCCTGCGACGCCTGGCGCGAAGGGGGGCGACTCTGGTTGCGGAATGGGGGGAAAGACGTGGTCCGAAGGCCGAGAGGGGCATACACTCACGGGCGGGCGAGAGCAGGACCTTGTTCCCTGCATCGACCCCCGGATCCCCCCGGATCGATCCCGCGGAAGTTCTCTGGCCTTCGAGTCCGCCGTCTTGTTCCCCGTGATGATGGAGGGGGCCATGCGCTACTGCGCTTCGCTTCGGCCGCTTCCGCTCGTGT
>CAZADU010000755.1:0-1809 GCA_964483945.1 uncultured bacterium | reverse complement strand
GGTCGGGCTGCAGTGCCACGGCGCGCTGCGAGGCGCCCATCGCGCGGCCGATCCAGCTGGCGTCGCGCTGGAAGTTGTAGTGGTACTCCGCACACACCTTGGCGATGGCCGCATGCGCCAGCGCGAAGTTGGAGTCCATCGCCACGGCGTTCTCGAACATCTGCAGCGCGAACTCGAGGTCCTGGCGTGTGAGGCGCCGGGCGTAGCTCTTGCCGCGCAGGAACAGGTCGTACGCTTGCAAATTTTCGGTGGGTCTGGAGGCCAGTGCCGCCTGCTCCTGCGGTGACAGCGTGATGCGCAGGGCCTCGGCGATCTTGCGCGCGATCTCGTCCTGCACCTCGAACACGTCCGACATCTCGCGGTCGTAGCGCTCGGACCAGAGCTGGAAATCGGTGCGCGTGTCCACCAGCTGCGCATTGATGCGCAGGCGGCTCCCGGCGCGCCGGAGGCTGCCCTCCAGCACGTACGCCGCGCCGATCCGCTGCCCGATCTGCACCGGCGTCACCGACTTGTCGCGGTAGCCCAACACGGTCGCGCGCGAGAAGATGTTCAACCCCTTGATCTTCGACAGCTCGGTGATGATGTCCTCGGTGATGCCGTCGCGAAGGTACTCGTCCTCCTTCACGCCGCTCAGGTTCTCGAAGTAGAGCACCGCGATGGATTTCTCGGCTGCCTTGGGTGCGGCCCCCCCGCGGGAGTCCACCGTCTCGGACACCCGCTTCTGCGCGCTCTCGAGGTTCCGGCGCATCCGGATCAAGTCGGTCTTCAAGTCGGTCGCGCTCTGGTAGCGCATGTTGCGGTCTTTCTCGAGCGCCTTCTCGAGGATGCGGTCGAAATCGGGCGGCAATGCGCCATTGCGCCGGGTGGCGGGTGCCGGGTCGCGATTGAGGATGGCTTCGAACACCACGGCCGAGGTCTCGCCCTCGAATGGCAGCGTGCCGGTCGCCATCTGGTAGAGCACGGTGCCGAGCGAGAACAAATCGGTGCGCGCGTCCGTGGGCAGGCCGCGGGCCTGCTCCGGCGACATGTAGGCCACGGTTCCCACGGCTGTGCCCGGCACGGTGAGGCCCTCGCGCGCGGCCACGGTATCGAACTGCGAACTGTCGCTGCTGCCGGGGCCGGAGCGCTTCAGCCCCTCGATCTTGGCGAGCCCGAAGTCGAGCACCTTGGCCTCGCCGCGCGGGTTCACGAAGATGTTGGCCGGCTTGATGTCGCGATGCACGATGCCCTTGGCGTGCGCCGACTCCAGCGCGTCCGCGATCTGCACCGCGAGCCCCAGCAGCGCGGGGAGCTCCATCGGCTGCCCGTCGATGACCTGCGCCAGCGTGCGGCCCTCGAGCAGTTCCATGACGATGAAGTGCTGACGCTCGTGCTGGTCGATCGAGTAGACCGTGCAGATGTTGGGATGGTTCAACGCCGAGGCCGCGCGTGCTTCTCGCTGGAACCGCTCGAGCGACAGCGTGTCCTGCTCGAGGTCCTGCGGCAGGAACTTGAGCGCCACCCGGCGGCCGAGCCGCGAGTCCTCCGCCTCGTAGACCACGCCCATCCCGCCGCTGCCGAGCCGGCGGGAGATCGTGTAGTGCGTGATGGACTTGCCGGTGAGGTCGTTCATGGCGGATGGACCACGGATGCTACGGGCGTGCCCGCGCAAGGGTCAAACGATCCTCGCGTCTCCGAGGAGCTCAGCGAGTCACGTCGCCCGTCCGCTCGAGCACCATCGCCGCACCCATGCCGCCGCCGACGCAGAGCGTGGCGAGGCCGTACCGGACGTCGGAGCGCGCGAGTTCCCGTAGCAGCGTGCCCACGAGC
>CAZADU010000754.1:0-4138 GCA_964483945.1 uncultured bacterium | reverse complement strand
CTGCCGTAGACGTCAGCCACCATGCGGCCCGTGCCGCGGAACGCAGCCGGCACCGACTCGAGCAGCGGCAGCCGCTCGGTGTACTCCAGGCCACGCGGTGCTTCGATGCCGATGCGCGCGCCCTGTCCGGTCTCGTCGAACTTCATCGGGGTGATCGTGAGGTCGAACTCGCGCCCATCGCGCGCCAGCCGGAACAGCACCGGCTGGTCGGCGCGGCCCTGCACCTGACGCGCGATGTCGGCGAACGATCCGACCAGTACGCTGTTCACGCTCACAACGCGGTCGCCCTCCTTCACGCCGGCCCGGTACGCGGGCATGGCCGTGCTCACCGCACCGATCACCGGCGGCGGGGGCGGCGGCTGCAGGTCGCGGAGCACCTGTTTCATGCGCTCGGATGGCAGCTGCACGACTACAGGTGTTCCGCCGCGCGTCAGTTCGAAGGCAAGCCCGGCCTCGCCTTCCAGCGTGCGAGTCGCGACCTCGAGGTCGCGCCAGGTCTTGAGTTCATGCCCGTCGAAGCGCACGAACGTATCCCCCGCGCGCAGTCCCGCCTGGTACGCCACGGTGGTGTCGGAGAGCGGCCCCAGCTGGCTGGGCCAGTCGGGCTGCTGCACGCCGATCGTGAACGTCAGCACGAGGATGACGAAGGCCGCGACGAGGTTCGCGGCTGGCCCGGCGACGGCGATGATGACGCGGCCGAGCCAGGAGTGGGTGAGGAACTGCTCGGGCCCGCCCTTGGGCATGGAGCCGTCTTCCTCGAGGTGGTCGCCCGCCATCTGGACGAATCCGCCCAGCGGGATCCACGACAGGCAGTAGCGAGTGCCGCCGCGGGTGAAGCCGATCATCTCGGGGCCCATGCCCAGCGAGAACTTGAGCACCGTCACCCCGCGCCACTTGGCGGCGAGGAAATGCCCCAGCTCGTGCACGAAAATCACGATGCCGAGCAAGAGGATGCCAGGCAGGAAACCACTGATACCCACGGAGCCTCCTTGTCCCACGGGAAGTTGCGCGAAGTTACTCTTGTGACTTCTCAAGCGTCAAGCGTGGTCACCGGTTATCGGCTCATCCGGCGGTGAACCCGAGCCCGGCCGCGGTCAATTCCGTGTGCGCTGGGTGCGCAGCACCTCTTCGTATGCCTCGAGCGTGCGCCTTGCCGTGTTCGCGATGCCGAATGCCTCGACCGTGAGGCGTGCGCGCTCCGCCCACGAGGTGCGCAGGTCCGGCCGCTCCAGCGCCTCGACGATGGCCGCGGAGAGCGGCCCGGGCTCGAGCGAGCGCACCAGGCGCCCGGTCTCGCCATCGCTCACCACTTCGGGCACGCCGCCCACCGCCGTGGCCACGATCGGAACACCCAGTACCTGTGCGTCGAGCAGCGACGTGCACAGGCCCTCGAGGTAGCTGGGCAGCACGAACAGGTCGAACTGGCGCATGAGCGCCAGCGCGTCCGCGTGGAACCCGAGCAGGTGCACGCGTGACTCCAACTTGAGCTCGCGCCGACGGCGTTCCAGCGCGCCCCGGCACTCCCCCTCACCCAGCCACACGAAGTGCGCGCGCGGCCGCGCGGCCACGATCGACGGGACCGCCTCGAGCAGGAGCGCGTGGTTCTTATGCGGCGCCAGCGAGGCGACCGTGCCGACGATCTCGGCGTCGGCCGACAGGCCCGCCAGCTCCTTCAACGGGACCACGACGCGCGAGCCGGCGGTGCGCACCTCGAACATATCCACGCCGCTCGGCACCAGCCGCAGCCACTCCCCGGGAACACCCGAGGCGAGCATGGCCTGCCGCACGCCGTCGCTGATGCACAGGTAGCGGTCCACCGGCCAGGCGTACTTGAACCGGCTGAACGGATTCGTGCGCACCTTGAAGTCCACGCGGCGCGACACCACCACGCCGGGCACGCCGGCCGCGCGCGCCGCAGGCACGCCGATCGCGTGCGCATGCGCGCTGTGCGCGTGTGCGATGTCGGGACGGTATCGCGCGAGTGCCGAACGCGCCGAAAAGTACGCGAGCGGGTCCAACTCGCCGCGAGACGGCCAGCGGTGGGTGGTGAAGCCCTCCGCCGCGGCGCGTTCGAGCAGCGCTCCGGGCTGCGCCAGGAGCAGCTGCTCGTGACCGCTTGAACGGAGTTCACGCATGAGCAGCAGCGCCTGCGCCTGCCCCCCGCGCCACGTCCTGCCCGTATCGAGGTGCGCGACCCTCACGCGGCGAGCCCCGACAGTGCCGCGGCGAATTGCTCCCCGACCGCGCGCGGTGAACCCAGCTCCAGCGCGCGCTCACGTCCCGCGGCCCCCAGCCGTGCGCGTAGCGCCGGTGAGCGCAACAGTGCGGCCAGCGCCTCGGCGAGCGGCTCCGGCGCGCCGCGCGGCACGAACTTGAGATGTACGCCGTCCTCGAACACCTCGCGCGGGCCCTCGCCGTCGCCGGTCACCACCGCGCGCCCGGCCGCCAGCCCCTGCCAGAGCTTGTGTGGGATCACGCGGGCGGTCTTCGCACCGGAGCCGAAGGCCCCCAGCGCGATGTGCGATGTGGCGAGCACGCGTGGGGCATCGGCGTAGGACTGCCGGCCCGCGAACTCGACGCGCTTGAGCTGATGGTCGCGCGCGAACGCACGCGAGCTCTCATGCTCGATGCCGTCGCCCACCAACTGCAACACGAATGGCGGCAGCGAAGCCGCACGCGACTCCAGGATTCGCACCGCCTCGAGCAACGTGCCCACGCCATGCAGTGGCAGGAACCCGCCCACGTACGTGATCCGCACCGGGCCTGCGCCACCGGCTTCGCCGGCCGCCGCCGGAGGCGGCGGGATCTCGAAAAACTCCTGCTCCGCGCCCACCAGCACGCGACGCAGCCGGTCGCGTTCGGCGCCCAGTTCGACGAACAGTTCCCCGTGCGCCCAGGTATCGCACAGCAGCCGGTCGGCGGCGCGGAACGCGACCCGGTCGATGCCACGGTTCCAGCGCGCCTGCGGCGAACCCGGCGCGTGCAGCCGCCAGTCCCCCACCAGCGTGTCCCAGCGCGAGACCAGCGGATCGAACACCAGTGGGCGCTTGCCGCGAAGCCACGCGGCGAGTGGTACGTCCTTGTGGCGGAACTCCGGCACCCACACCACGTCGGTCGCGGCCGCGACGCGCGACCAGACGGCCGCCAGTGCCGGATAGCGGCGCCACGCCCGCCGATCACGCACGCGAGCCTCGAGCACGCGATGGCCCGCGAGTTCCAGCCCGGCGCGCAGGATGCGGTTTCGCGGATACGCCGGGTCCCATGCGCCGAAGCAGCACACGGTGGTCACACGCGCGACCCGGACTGCGTGCGCCGCCACAGCTCGGCGTATTTCAGGAACACCTGAGCGGCGGCGAAGCCACACAGCACCAGACCGTGCGCGCCGTCCAGGAAACCAAGCTGCAGCAGGTACTGGCGCAGGAAGCGCAACATCGGGCGCACCAGCACGTCGATTGGCCCGGCGCGCCGCCCGTGGCGTTCGGCCTTGGCCGCTCCCGCGCTCGCGTAGCGCACACACTTGGTGACGCAGTCCTCGAACGTGCGATAGCTGTGGTGCTCGATGAGTCCCGCCAGCGGTGCGGCAGGCGGTCCCTCGAGGTGCACCGTCTCGTGCACCTCGGCCAGATCGAACCGGGCGCGGTCCCTGCGGAAGAACCGCACGATCCGCTCGCCCTGCCAGCCGCAGTAGCGGATACGACGGCCGAGGAACCACGTGGCGCGCGCCATCGAGTACTGCACCGGGCCCGGGCCTTCCGCGGAGGCAGCGCGGCGCACGGCGGCGACTGCCGCGGCGTCCAGACGCTCGTCGGCGTCCAGCCACAGCACCCAAGCCTGCGTGCAGAGCGAGAGCGCGTGCGCTCGCTGCGGCCCAAAGCCGGCGAACGCATGCTCTTCCACACGCGCACCAAGGCTGCGGGCGGCGTCTCGGGTGGCGCGATCCCCGCGCGGGTCCCACACCACGAGCACCTCGCGCGCGAACGACAGCTGCGGGATCAGTTCTTCAAGGTCGCGCGTCTCGTCACGTGCCAGCAACAGCACCGAGACCGGGCTCCGCTCGTGCGTCTCAGCCTTCTCGGCCATATCCGCCCTATCCACGCCCCGGCGCAGGCGTCGGCAGCACCGCGGGGGAGAACCGTTC
>CAZADU010000753.1:0-1827 GCA_964483945.1 uncultured bacterium | reverse complement strand
CACGGTCGGCGAGGTGGACCGCGCCCCGGTCGTCTCAGCTCAGGCTGCGGCATCTGTGGAGGAGGGCGCAGCCCTCAGCTTCAGCGTCACGGCGAGTGACGCCGACGGTGAGGCGATCAGCTTGCTCATCGCCACCGATCTGCCTCTGGGTGCGACGTTCACGCCCGGAGCCGGCAATACGTCCGGCACGCTCGACTGGACGCCGACGTTCGGCCAAGCGGGCATCCACACGGTCACGTTCACGGCCGCCAACGCGCTGGTGGGTTCGACCAGCACGACGATCACGGTGGGCGATGTCGATCGCGCACCGGTCGTGACCGCTCAAGCCACAATCTCCTTCGACGAGGGTGTGGTCCTCAGCCTTGATGTGACGGCCGCTGATCCTGACGGTGACTCGATCAGCTCGCTGGTCGCCACCGATCTGCCGCCCGGAGCGACGTTCTCGCCAGGGCCCAGCAACACCACCGGCACGCTGGACTGGACGCCGACCTTCGGCCAGGCCGGCAGCTACACGATCACATTCACTGCCGCGAATGCGCTTTCGGGCTCGGCGAGCACGTCGATCACCGTGGGCAACGTGGACCACGCCCCGGTGGTGACCGCGCAGACCGCCCTGTCGACCAACGATGGCTCCCAGGTCACCTTCCAGGTGACGGCCAGCGACACTGATGGGGAGGCGATCGACTCATTGACCGTCACGGGCCTGCCGACCGGAGCGACGTTCACTCCGGGTCCCGACAACACCACGGGTACGTTCAGCTGGACGCCGACGATACTGCAGGCGGGCAGTCACACCCTGACGTTCACCGCCAAGAACACGCTCACGGGTTCGACGAGCACGACGGTCACGGTGAACGCGGTCACCGGCGTGGAGCCAATCACGGTGATCCTGACGCGGCCCATCCTCTCGCCCAGCCCGATGCGGTCACGGGCCACGCTGAGCTTCCACATGCCGGTCGCAGGATCGCTGGATGTCAGCATCCACGACATCACGGGCCGCTGCGTGCGGCGTGTCAGCAGCCAGTCGGCTGCCCCGGCGGGCGGGCATCAGTTGGCGATCGATGGTCGCAGCGATTCCGGGGAGCTGCTCGCCTCGGGTGTGTACTTCTACTCCGTCCGCACGCCTCGCGGCGCGAAGACCGGCCGGATGGTCATCACGAGGTGAGTTGAAACGGGCTGGCGTCGTCCGCTCGGTTGAACGAGACGGCGCCGGCATCGCTAACCCGCTGCCGCCGTCCGAGCCGAATCGACGAGTGCGTGCGCGCAGCAGCTCATGGCGTCGCGTCCCATACGACCTGGCCGTTCACCAGGGTCAGCACACAGCGCGCCTTGGGAATCGCCTCGACCGGAATGCTCGTGAGGTCGCGATCGAACACGACCAGGTCGGCGCGAAACCCAAGTGCCAACCGGCCGACCTCGCGCTCCATCGAGGCGGCATACGCCGCGTCGCTCGTGAAGCCGCGCAGTGCCTCCCAGATCGTGAGCTTCTCGCTGGCGCGATAGCCCTTCGGCGGCTGCCCGTCCGGGTCCTGCGTCGTGACTGCGGCGTAGACGCCGAGCAACGGGTTGGCGTCCTCCACCGGGAAGTAGCTCCCCAGCGCCAACCGCACGCCGGCGCCGAGCATGCGCCGCCAGGCGTAGGCACCTTCAATTCGCTTGGCCCCGAGCCGGCCCGGGGCCCACGGCATGTCACTGGTGCAGTGGGTCGGCTGCATCGAAGCGATCACACCGGCGCGCGCAAAGCGCGGGATGTCCTCCAGAGCGACCACCTGCGCGTGCTCGATGCGAAAGCGCTTCGTGAGCAGGTTCGCCGTACTGCCCGCCGCG
>CAZADU010000752.1:0-2955 GCA_964483945.1 uncultured bacterium | reverse complement strand
GCACCCACGAACCGCGCCCACACGCCACCCGGGGCGGCCGGGGCCGGCGCGGGCGCGGGGCGCGCGAGTGGGGCGGCCTGTGCTTCGGGGTCCTCGAGCTTCTCCGGGCGCCGCTTCCACGTCATCAGGATGTTCCAGCCGAACATCAGCATGCCCACGATGTACAGCGTGCCGCCCACGGCGCGCATCCAGTACATGGGCATCAGGCGCATCGTCGTCTCGACGAAGTCCGGGAACTGCAGGCGGCCGGTCTGGTCGAACGCGCGCCACATCAGGCCCTGCGTCAGGCCGGCGCTGTAGATCGCGGCAGCGTAGAAGATCATGCCAAACGTCGCGAACCAGAAGTGCGCCTCGGCCAGCTTCTTGGAGTGCAGCGGCGACTGGAACACGCGCGGCAGCAGCCAGTAGACCATGCCGAACGCCATGAACCCGTTCCAACCCAGCGCCCCGGTATGCACGTGCGCGATGATCCAGTCGGTGTAGTGCGCCAGCGCGTTCACGCTCTTCACCGAAAGCATCGGCCCCTCGAACGTGGACATGCCGTAGGCGGTGACGGCCACCACGAAGAACTTGAGCACCGGGTCCTCGACCACCTTGTGCCAGGCGCCGCGCAGCGTGAGCAGGCCGTTGATCATTCCGCCCCACGACGGCATCCACAGCATCACCGAGAACAGCATGCCCAGCGTGCTGGCCCACTCGGGCAGTGCGGTGTAGTGCAGGTGGTGCGGACCGGCCCAGATGTACATGAACACCAGCGTCCAGAAGTGCACGATGGACAGCCGGTATGAGAACACGGGGCGGTCGGCGGCCTTGGGCATGAAGTAGTACATGAGCCCGAGGAACGGCGTGGTCAGGAAGAACGCCACGGCGTTGTGGCCGTACCACCACTGCATGAACGCGTCCTGCACGCCGGAATAGATCGAGTAGCTCTTGAGCGGACCGGCCGGCACGGACAGGTTGTTGAAGATGTGCAGCAACGCCACGGTCACGATGCTGGCGATGTAGAACCAGATCGCCACGTACAGGTGCCGTTCCCGACGGCGCGCCAGCGTGCCGAAGAAGTTCACCGCGAACACCACCCATACCACCGCGATCGCGATGTCGATCGGCCACTCCAGCTCGGCGTATTCCTTGGCCTGCGTGAACCCGAGCGGCAGCGTGAGTGCTGCCGACACGATGATCAGCTGCCAGCCCCAGAAGTGGAAGTTCGAGAGCAGGTCCGAGAACATGCGTGTCTTGAGCAGCCGCTGCGTCGAGTAGTAGGCGCCCATGAAGAACGCGTTGCCTGCGAACGCGAAGATCACGGCGTTCGTGTGCAACGGGCGCAAGCGGCCGAACGAAGCCCACGGGTATGCGTTGAGCGAAGGCACGGCCAGCTGCAGGGCGCAGATCAGCCCCACCAGCATGCCGACGAGTCCCCACACGAACGTCGCGACGAGGAACTTTCGGACGATGGCGTCGTCGTATCGGAACGTGTCGAGAGTCGGGTTGTTCATGGAGGCTCCGGTGTCGGACAGCGCCCTTGGGAAGTGCGAACAGGGCCACGCGAGCTCGCGCCAGCCACGGGGTTGTCCCAGCTCCGGGGAGCAACTCACCGTGCGATGCCGGCGCGCTGCCCCGGACGCATGCGGGGGCCCCACCTATGGCGCGAGGCAACTCTCACGCCACGGGAGTGCAGCTTGGGAGCGCGAGAACGCGACAAGCTCATTGCGTGTTCGGACAATGAGTTGCGAGCATCACCTCGTTCGACGCCTCAGGCGGGACCGGACGCGTCGTCATGCGCGCGACTGTCATCATGACAGTGCTCTGCCGCGTTGGCGTTTCGCACTCGGGCGGCCTCGCCGAGGTGGCGCATCAGCTCCGAGACACCTCGGCCGCGCGCTCGGCGCCGACGGACACCGTCACAATCGGAACGCCCACCTCGCGTTCGATCCACTCGAGGTACTCGCGGGCCTCGCCGGGAAGGTCAGACCAGCACCGCGCCCCGGCGGTGACCGTGCGCCAGCCCTTGAACGCGCGCCACACCGGCGTGCACCGCTCGAGCGCTCGGGCCGAGCTCGGGAAGCCCGCGACCGGTTTCCCGTTCATCTCGTAGCCCACCGCCACGCGCACCTCAGCGAACTCGTCGAGCACGTCCAGCTTGGTGACCACCAGCTGCGTGAGTCCGTTGACGCGTGCGGCGTAACGCAGCGCCGGTAGGTCGAGCCAGCCGCAGCGCCGCGGGCGTCCGGTGGTGGCCCCGTACTCCTCGCCCGCCTCGCGCAGTCGCGAGGCCTCGTCGTCCGGCATCTCGCTCGGGAACGGGCCGTGACCGACGCGCGTGGTGTACGCCTTGGTCACGCCCACCACCTCGTTCACCACGTTGGGCCCGAGCCCCACGCCCAGTGGCGCGCCGGCGGCACTCGCGGGCGAACTCGTGACGTAGGGGTACGTACCGTGGTCCAGGTCCAGCAGCGTGCCTTGCGCGCCCTCGAGCAAAACGCGGCGGCCGCCGCGCAGTGCGGTGTGCAGCTCCTCGCCCACATCGGTGACGAGCGGCTCCAGCCATGCGGCCACCTGGGCGAGGTCGGCGAACAACTGGGCGCCGTTCATGCTCGCGAGTTCCGCGGCGGCTTCAGGGTACTCGAGCCGAAGACGCGCCAGGTTGCGGTCGACCTGCTGCACGAAGTGCTCGCGGTCGAACAGGTCCGCCACGCGCAGCCCGGTGCGCGCGGCCTTGTCGCGGTAGGCAAAGCCGATCCCGCGGCCGGTGGTCCCGATCGCGCGGTCGCGCGCAGCCTCCTCGCGCGCCTGGTCGAGCGCGGTGTGCCAGTCGAGGATCAGGTGCGCGCGGCCGGAGACGCGCACGCGCGAGGGGTCGCGCAGCACGCCGCGCTCGCGCAGCTCCCCGAGCTCGCGCAGGAGCTCGCCGGGATCGACCACGACGCCCGGGCCGATCAGGTTCACGGTACCCGG
>CAZADU010000751.1:0-6853 GCA_964483945.1 uncultured bacterium | reverse complement strand
TCACGGGCGGCATCATCAACTCGCCGAATTACTCCAGGCTCCCATCAGTGCTGCGACGAATCAGTGAGATCCCGGATCCGCTGCCGCCGACGCGCGCGAGCAACCAGTCGAACCTGTTCTATGCGACGAGCTTCGCGACCGAGTACATCCTAGGCGGCAACTTCGTCATCGAGGACGTGGACCCGGATCCCGAGGTGGTGCGTGAGGCTTCGGTGCTCGATACGCTGTTCGAGTCCGAGGGCATCGTGATGCTCACCTCCCCGCAGCGCGGCCCGACGATGACCTACTACCACGGCACGCAGGCGAACCAGTTCGTGTTCGGCGGATTTGCGCCGTGGCTCTCGGCCCGTCAGGACTGCATCCCGCTGTTCGACTTCGTACTTCAAGATCTGTGGGGGCTGCCCCGTGCCGGCATCGATCGCGGCAGCCTGGCACCCGCCTACCAGAGCAAAGGTGGCTCGCGGCCGGCGCGCAGCGCTTCGCCGCTAAAACGTACTGCCAACGCGTCCGTGTCCACCGGCAAGGCGCGGGAGTGATCCATGTCCGATAACGCATCCGGCGGCGCCTTGCGCGCCGCCGTTTGCGCCTTCGCGGTGGCCCTGCTGGGCCTTGCGTCGGCGCGTCCCGTCCACGCCGCCTCGAACTTCCCAGACATCCCGGTCTGGGCCCTGGCCGGCCAGTGGCAGGACAGTTCACGGTTCTTCCCGAACCGCTGTATCGGCGTGTTCCAGGGTCCCGGCTCGGACAGCCTCAAGGTCCAGGATCGTGTGCTGTCGGTGCGTTTCCTCCGCGACCGCAATGCCGAGGCGCGGCCGGACTTCGGCGGCTACCGCATCTACCGCATGACCAACGCCCCGGACAGCTCGCGCGCCCTGCTGATCCGGCGGTTCTCGCTCAACGCGGGCAGCGAGCTGACATGGAACTTTTCGGTGCTCGACCCGGTCAGCATGCAATACAAGTGCAAGGGTGCGACGGTGCACGACAGCATCGTGACGTTCGTGGACCCGGACTCGAACGGCCAGTACGTGAAAGTGTGTCGTAATCCCGGCACGGTGGGTGGCGTGTGCCAGTCCCGGGGCGACTCCATCTTCATCCTCGTGAAACCACCCGGGCCGCACGACGGATTCCTCACCTGGTACTCCATCACCTACGAGCGGCGGAACACGACCGATCCCGATTACGAAGACCTGTTCCTTCCGGACACGCTCGATAGCTTCGTCCGCTGTGACACGCTGCCGGATGGTTCGGTGAATCGTGCCACGTGCCCGAACCTGAACCACAAGTTGCGCAACCTCGCCGGGCCGACCGAGCCCACCGGTGGTTCGACCGCCGATCTCGAGAACGTGCTGGTGGTGCCGAACCCGTACCGCGGCAGTGAGGTGTGGGACCAGCCGGGACAGAGCGAGGTGCACTTCACCAACCTGCCCAAGCAGGCCACGATCAAGATCTACACGGCATCAGGCGACCTGGTGCGCCAGCTCGAGCACAACGATCCCGTCCGCGATTTCGCGCGCTGGGACCTGAAGAACGCCTCCGGGCAGGCGGTCGCGTCGGGCATCTACGTCTATCGCGTCGAGGCCGGTTCGTTCCACTTCCAGAACCGCCTCGTCGTCATCCGCTGAAGTCCGGGGGCTCGCGCCTTGGCGCGAACCCCCGGCTTCTTCCGAGCCCCGGGCCCCGAGTACCCGCATGCGCCTGCAAGTCGAAGTGCTGGTATTCCGTGGCGGCATCGCGGAATCGCGCCATCGAGTGCAGTGTGCCGCGGTCACGCCGGGCGGTGAGCTGAGGGCCGCCACCGGTGAGGCGCGCCGCGTCACCTCGTTCCGCTCGGCGGCCAAGCCGTTCCAGCTGCTGCCGTTCGTCGAGCGTGGTCACGCCGACGCCCTGGGCTGCAGCGACGAGGAGCTGGCCATCATGGCCGCCTCGCACTCGGGCAGCCGCGCGCACCTGGCCCTCGTGCAGCGACTCCTCGACCGCATCGGCCTCAGCGCAGCCCAGCTGGCGTGCGGCTACCACGATCCGCAGGATCCGGAGTCGCTCGAGGACGTGCGACGGGACCCTGCCCGCAAGAGCCGGGTTTTCAACAACTGCTCCGGCAAGCACACCAGCATGCTGGCGTTCGCGCAGGCCGAGGGCTGGCCCATCGAAGGCTACGAGCAGTCCGCGCACCCGCTGCAGCAGCTCCTGCTGCGCACAGTGGCCGAATGCTGCGGCGTCGCCCCGGAGGGGGTGCAGCTCGGTGTGGACGGCTGCAGTGCTCCGGTGTTCGGCCTGCCGCTCGCCGACATGGCGCGCGGCTATGCACGCATCGCCGCCGCCATGGCCCACGGCGGCGGCCAGCGCGAGCGCTCGCTGCAGAGGATCGCCCGTGCCATGACCTCGAACCCGGTCGTGGTCGAGGGGCACGGACGGCTCGCCACCGACCTCATGCTCGCCACCGGCGGACGGGTGCTGGCCAAGAGCGGTGCCGAGGGACTGCTGCTGGTGGCCGACCCGGTCGGAGGCGTGGGGGTGGCGATCAAGTGCGAGGACGGTGCGATGCGTGCCGTGGCCCCGGCCGCGGTGGACCTGCTCCATCAGCTCGGGGTGCTGCGCGCGGACGAACTGCCGGTGCTCCAGAGGCACCGCCGCCCGCCCGTGCAGACCGCGGCCGGGCTCGACGTGGGCTGGCTGGAGGCGCACGTGGCGGTGACCGCCGCGAGCGGAACCACGGCCTGAACCGATTCGCTCCGACAGGTTAGAATGAAGGGTATGCGTACGTTCATCCACGCCCTGCTCCTCGTTCTGGCCACGGTCGCCGTTCCGGCCACTGCCCCAGCCGTCCCGGCCCCCGGGAACCGGCTCGACGCACGGCTCTCGGCCGCCCTGCTTCCCGGCGCTGAGCCCGTGCCCGTATGGGTGGAGTTCGCCGACAAGGGCGAGACCGGCCCCGCGGATCTGGCGCTACGCCTCGCCGAGGCCGAACGCCGGCTCACGCCAGAGTCACGCCGCCGTCGCGAGCGCGCGGGTGTGAAGCCGATCGTGGACTGGCTCGACCTGCCGCTCGAGGAAGCCTATGTGCGAGAACTGCAGTCGCGCGGCTTCGAGACCTACGGCGCGTCACGCTGGTTCAACCGAGTCGCGGTGCGCAGTTCAGGTGATGCGCTCGCCTCGCTTGCTTCGCTGCCGTTCGTGCGGCGCGTCGCCCCGGTGGACCTGGCGCGGGCACGCGAACGCGACGTCGTGCTCGATGCCGGGCCCGACCCCGGCTCCTGGGACGTGGCGCTCCGTTCTTCGGCCTCCGCGTCACTCGTCGATTACGGCCGCACGCTTGGCCAGGTCTCGCGGCTCAACGTGCCCGCGATGCACGATTCGGGCTATATCGGCACCGGTGTCAACGTGTGCGTGCTGGACGAGGGTTTCAACTACTACCGCAAGCACGAGACGCTCCGGACGCTCGTCGTGGGAGGCGCACGCACGCGCGACTTCATCCGCGGTGTGCAGAGCGTGCAGGACACGGTGGACGAGCCCGGCATCTTCGAACACGGCACCTGGGTGCTGAGCGCGCTCGCCGGCCGCTCACCTGGCCGCTACGTGGGCCCCGGCTACGGCGCCAACTTCATACTCGGGCGCACCGAGTACACACCCACCGAGAAGCCCATCGAGATGGTGTGGTGGGCGATGGGTGCGGAGTGGGGGGACTCGCTCGGCTGCGACGTGATCAGCTCGTCGCTCGGCTACAACCTGTTCCCCGACAGTGCCGGGACCAGCCTTACCTACGCGATGCTCGACGGCCATACCAGCATCGTCACGCGCGCCGCCGAGATCGCGGCTGCCAAGGGCATCCTCGTAGTGGTCTCGGCGGGTAACGACGGCAACAACTCGGCGGTCGGCCGCAAGGTGGGCGCACCCGCCGACGCGAACGGCGACAGCGTGCTGGCAATCGGTGCGGTGGACTCGCTGGGGTTCCGCGCCGGGTTCTCGTCCAAGGGCCCCACCGTGGATGGCCGCATCAAGCCAGACCTGGCCGCGCAGGGCGTCAGCGTGATCGTGGCCTCGGCCGACGGATCGCCCAACAGCTACGTGCGCCTGAACGGCACGTCGTTCTCGGCCCCGCTCGTCGCGGGGCTCGCCGCCTGCCTGATGCAGGCTCGCCCATCGTGGCCCGCGGTGTGGATCGCCCAGGCGCTCAAGCGCACCGCGTCGCGGGCCTCCTCGCCCGACACACTCACCGGTTGGGGACTGCCCGATGGACTGGCGGCGTTGCGTTATGTGCCCGACACGCTCGGCGTGCCCGAACTGCGCGGGCCGCTCTCGTTCTCGGTCGCCGGCCCCAACCCGTTGCGTAGCGGCACGGCGACCGTGTTCCGCATCGCACTGGGCGTGGACGCAAGTGCGACGCGCTACCGTCTGCGCGTGTTCGACGCCGGCGGCCGTTGGGTGCGCGACCTCGCCGACGGCAACCTGACTCCGGGCTCCACACTTTCCATTCCCTGGAACGGGGACGACGCACGCGGCCGCGTGCTGCCCCCGGGCCTGTACTTCCTTGACCTCGAGAGCGCCGGACGGCACACGACGGACCGCGTCGTCGTGCTGCGTTGATCTCGCAGTCCTCCGAACCACACGAGAACCCCGCCATGTCGATGATGCGAATCCCCCGTTCCTGTCTTTTCGTCCGATCCGCGCTGCCCTCGGTCCTGCTGCTGCTCGCCGCACTCGTGCCCTCCGCACACGCCGACGGGTTGCAGTCGAAGCGCGTCACGCTCGCCAACGGCCTGCGAGTCGTCTTCGCACCCGACGCGAACGCCACCGCCGTGGACGTGGCGCTGTGGTTCCCCGCGGGCACACGCCACGAGCGCTCGACCCAAGCCGGCTTGGCGTTGATCTCGGCGCGCCTGGCGTTTCGCGGCGGTGCGGACGATCCGTTGGCACCACTCGCCGCCACTGGCGGCACCGGGAGCGTCGTGGTCACCCCCGACTACACGAGCTGGTGGACGACCGTGCCCAGCGAAGGGCTGGACGACGCGGTCGCGTTCCTTGCGTCTCGCATGAAGGCCACGCCGACCACTCCCACCGCCTTGGCCGCTGAGCTTTCGGCGATCCAGGCCGACCGCGCGCGAGCCGATCGCACACCGGTCGCGCGAGGCATCGCCAAGCTGTGGTCCGCGGCATGGCCCGCGCACCCCTATGCCGCCACCGGCGCGCCGCCCTCGGCGGGGGCCGACGCACTCAAGCCCGCCGACGTGGACGGCTGGCGCCGAGCGCGCCACGCGCCCGCGGGCGCGGTGATCACCGTGGCCGGCGCGTTCGACGCCGACAGCGCGCTCGCGCGCATCCGCGCGGGGTTCGAGAAGCTGCCGAAGGGCAGCACGCCCACCACGGCCGCCGCGACCGCACCGCGCGCCGCGCAGCGTGCGAACGACTTTGTCGACCTGCCCGCGCGCCTCTGCCTCGTGGGCTGGCGCGGTCCGGGTGTGGGAGACGCCGACGCGCCCGCGCTGGAATTACTCGCCACCTGGCTCGGGGGCGGGCCCAGCTCGCGGCTGCCCACCGCGCTGGTGCGCGACTGGAACCTCGCGGTCACCGCACAGGCGGGGTTCACCGCGCAGAGGGACGGCTCGCTGTTGTGGACACTCGCCGTGGTGCCGCCCGGCGTGGATTCGGTGGCCGTCGAGCGCACGCTGCTCGATGCTGCGGGTGCCGCCATCCGGCGTGAACTGGAGGCGTTCGAGTTGGATCGCGCGCGCCGTCAGACGGTGGCGACGGCGGGATTCGCGCTGCAGACTGCTCGCCAGCGTGCGCAGGCGCTCGGCGAGGCCGAGTTGCTGGTGGGTGACGCCGCGGTCGCTGCTCGCCGCTACGAAGCGATCGGCAAGCTCACGAGCGCCGACGTGCGTCGTGCGGCAGAGCGCGTCATGACCGACGCCGGACGGGCCACCGTCTGGCTCGTGCCTTCCACGAAGGGAGGTGCGCGATGAACCGCTTCACGCTCCGTGTCGCCGCCGCGCTGTCGCTGCTCGCACTCACCGCCGCCGCGCCGCGCATCGCACCGCCCGTCGTGAAGACGCTCCCCAACGGCCTGCGCGTCGCGGTGTTCGTGCGCCCCGGCATGCCCATCGTGCAGGCGCAGCTGCAGGCCTCCGCCGGCCTGCGCGCCGAAGCACCGGGTCATGCCGGGCTGGCGTTCCTGACCGCGCAGCTGCTGCGCCAGGGCACCACGTCGCGATCCGCGCAGGACTTCGCCACCGAGCTCGACACACTTGGCGCGACGTTCGGCGTGAGTATCAACCGGGACGCCGCGCAGGTGGCAGCGGGCTGCCGTTCGAGCGAGCTTGAGAGCCTGCTCGAACTGATGAGCGACGCGGTCGTCAATCCCATGTTCGGCGACGAGGCGTTCGAGGCCGTGCGCCGGCAGGTGGCGAGCCAGCTGGGACTGCAGGCGCAGAACCCTTCCACACTGGCCGACGAGCGGGCCGCCGCCCTCGCGTTCGGGCCGCATCCCTACGGGCACGCCACTCGCGGCGATCTGATCGCACTGCTCGGGGTCACGCGCGATCAGGTGCGCGAGTTCCACCGCGACCACTGGCGCCCCGACGGCGCCGTGCTCGCGATCGCCGGCGACGTCGAGCCGGCGATCGCGTTCGCCGCCGTTTCCGAGTGGTTCAGCCGTTGGGGCGGCAAGAACGCCGTGCGTCCCGCGCCGGCCGCGCCCGCAGCGCGCACGGGCACTTTGTTGCTGGACCTGCCGGGCAGCCCGGCGACCGAGAGCCCCGCCTTCGCGCTGGCCCCGGGCCGCGGCGCGCCGGGTTACTCCAGCTGGCTCCTGGCCACCACAGCGCTCGAGCTCGGCGGCCTGCCCCCGGGCGCGCGAGCC